>JAYTVX010000043.1:0-19691 GCA_043743775.1 Bacteroidales bacterium
CCATCTTGCTCAATTTCCACAGGGAAAACCAGAAGCCGAAATTCGAGTAAAGAAGATGGTTGCCAAAATGGATGAACTCGGTTTTGGTAGTTGTACCAACACCCGTGCCTGCGAAGCCGAATGCCCAAAAGGAATTTCTATCTCAAATATTGCCAAACTTAACAGAGAGTTCTTTGTTGCAAAGCTGAAAGAGTAAAAAATACTGAATACAAGAAAAGAGGCGATATAAAAATCGCCTCTTTTTATTTTACTCCTTTGTAACGTTAGACTCTATTTGTTGTGTATTCGGAAACTCTTTATATGTTTTCACTATGTCCTTTGATGGATTTAGATTATTGAAATTTTGCTGATTTAGTTGTTTTGAAATTTCATATTTCCCCTCTAATGCTCCTTTTAACGTGTTTGTTAGGGTCACAATTTGGTTTGTAGTATTCGGATAGTAAAAATGAACTCCATTAGTCCAATATGTCCATGAAGATGTACTAGGATACCAGTATCCTCTTTCCTGTCCACCTGAAATAGCATAATGATAGCCCAAATTATAAGGACCACCAGAAGTTGGAAGTGTTGTATTTACATAATATTGATTTGCATTACCGTAGTTAAAATAGAGAGGTCCAAGCTGATGAACAGCCCCATTATTATTAATTCTAAAATAACAAATACTCGATGACACATTTAGGTTTACAGGATTAGAGGTATTGGGTGTTGAAATGGATGTATCCCATGTTATCTTTAACCCTAGCTGATTTCCACTCAAGAAAACTTCGTTGGTTTCTGCAACAAAGTGAACTGATGATGAACTGGGCAAACTATAAGTAAAACTACTTCCAACTGCAATTGTTTGCTGTGAGGTACCATCTACTGTTATTTTTATAGGCGTATAGGTTGCATTATTAAAAGTAACGGTCATTTCAGTAAGCACAACATCAAATGAATTATCCTTGTTTAAAGAAAGACTAGTAGTATACGATGAATAGTATATTATACTATTATATACAAAATCTAAATAGTAGACCTGTGCCTGGCATCCAGTAAAAATTACTTTACCGTCATTACTTGTTGTTGCAGACGCAATCTTGTTCGTTTTAGCCGTCCAATCGGAGTTACTCCCATAAACATCTACGCTACAATTGGATAAAGGAGAGCCACCCATAGTGATATTAAGTATTAATCTTGTGTCAGCAGGAATTGAATCTTTCTTGCATCCGGACAGAATTGCCATAAAGGCAATTATCAACATACATTTTAAATTTGTTTTCATAGCTGTATCAAGTTTTAGTATAGGGTTAATAGGATCTGATCTATTTTAAAAACCATATTAAAATTAAACCTTTAAAAACTAAATTTCAACTACTTACCTAATTATTACATTAAGATTTTATTAATAATTTGAGTTGATTTGTAACAAATGCTCTAATTATGGGTCTAAATATTAAGGGAGGAAACTCCCATGTAATAGCTTACTCAACCTAGCTTGCGAATTAACGAAATTAGATACGCTTGAACATAATATGGGTGTTCCATCCGATCCAGAATAAATGTTAAACGGTGGAGAGTAACGTATTCATAATTCATATATTAAATATTTCGTGCGGGTGAAACACCCATTTTACATTCTAACGCAAAAGGAGATGAATACATTATGGGTATTCCACGGTTGTAATTTACAAACCATGCTATTGATTTTACATCTTGCTATAAAACTAATGTGTAACTTAAATATATTCTCGTGAGATATCAACTTCAATTTGAATCGTCTTTTAGTTTAAATTCAGATCTTTTTTTAATATTTGCGTACCATGTATTGCATAATACTAAATATATATTTATATTTGTATTAATACAATACCTGCTTTAGTATAGTAATAAAAATTAAGATTTAATATTATCAGTTAGTTATCATACATTTGAATATAAAATTCAATTAGAGTGAAATTAGAGATTCAGCGCCTTTCAAAGGTATATCCCAATGGTAATAAAGCGTTAGATGATGTTAGCCTGACAATCGAAAGCGGAATGTTTGGTCTGCTGGGGCCAAATGGGGCAGGAAAATCAACCCTGATGCGAATTTTAGTAACCCTCTTAGAACCCTCAAGCGGTTCCGTATTCGTTGATGGGTTAGATATATCGAAGCACCGAGATGAGATAAGATGCATGCTAGGATACCTTCCACAGGATTTCAGGTTCTTCTCAAACCTAACAACTTACGAATTTCTGGATTATGGAGCTCGCCTTTCGGGAATGAGAGATAGCAAAACACGGAGGCATGCTATTAACCAAATGCTCGAAACGCTTGGATTATTTGAGGCCCGCGATAGAAAAGCGAATAAACTCTCTGGAGGTATGAAGCGTAGGCTGGGAATTGCTCACGCATTAATTAATGATCCTCGAATTATCATAGTTGATGAACCAACCACTGGATTGGATCCTGAAGAACGAATCCGATTCCGAAATCTCCTGTCCACCATTAGCTCCCGCGATGTGATTATTATCCTTTCGACCCATATTGTAGCCGATATTTCGAGCACCTGTAGGAATATGGCATTACTCTCCAATGGCAAACTTGCCTATGGCGGCTCACCCGAAGGGTTAATAGAATCGGCGAAGGGAAAAATATGGCAAATGACCGTAAACAGGGAGGAGATGGATACAATAAGTAATCAATTCCCAATTACCACAACTATACCTGTTGATGAGGGATGGGAAATAGAGGTAGTTGCCGATGATCCATCGCCATTTAAGGGTATTCAGATTGAACCAACCCTTGAGCATGCTTATGTTTACTTTATGGATAAACACTCCATCCGCTCTAATAATCTAATTATTGACATTGAAGAAAAATAGGTTATGCTATCAACATTCCACATAAAAACCATTGCACATTTTGAGGCCAAAACGCTATTCCGTAGCTGGTTCTTTAGGATTCTTGGTGTCCTAATGCTTACAATTGTTTTCTTCTTCAACCTGGTGATGGTTGTTTTTGGCGAAGGTGTAATTCAAAAAACTGTTCCATCGACTATTCCATACTCCAGCTTAATGTTTTTCAATGTAGTACAGGCAATTATTGCTGTATTCCTTGCATCTGATTTTTTAAAACGTGATAAAAAACTCGATACTACTGAGGTTATCTACACCCGATCGATGTCGAACGGAGATTATATCATCGGAAAACTCATCGGAAACCTAATCGTTTTTACTACTCTAAATATCGCTATACTTGGAGTTGCATTGATTTTTAATTTGATAGTGGGTTTTAACACTGTCAATTGGATTGCCTATATCTACTACTTTCTGCTCGTTTCGATTCCAACGCTGATATATATAATTGGGCTATCGTTTATCCTGATGAATCTGTTAAAAAATCATGCTGTTACCTTTGCTATTCTTATCGGGTATATTTTCTTAACCATGTTCTATTTAAAGGATCAGTACTACTACCTTTTCGATTACATGGTTTATAATATTCCAATGCTCTACTCCGATATAATTGGATTTACGGATCTTAAACTTCTATTTATCCATCGGGGAATGTATTTTTTATTGGGATTGTCATTTATATCGATAAGCGTTTTTCGGTTATGGAGATTACCCAATAAGCCTTACTCCAACATCTACCCAATTACCCTTTCAATCCTTTTCTTTGCAGGGGGAATTTTCCTTGGCACTTTGCATGTTAGGGAGTCAATGCGCGGCGAAAAACTTAGGGCTGAAATGGTTAAACTTAACGACAAATATGCTAGTCTGCCTCGGTTAACCATAACCAATGAGGATATTAAGCTAAAGCATAATGGGAAAAGTATTGATGTTGCATGCGCGCTAAAAACAGTAAACCGAACCACAAAATCTATTGATACGGTAATCTTTTCATTAAACCCTAGTTTATTTGTTTCAAAGTTTACAAGCAATAATATCGATTTAAAATTTACAAGAGAGAGACATCTTATTTTGATTGAGCCGAAGAAACAATTATTGCTTAACGACACTATTAATTTCCTTATAACATATAATGGAGCCGTTGATGATGAATCGTGTTATATTGATATTGATGAAAAAACAAGAGCAATTTCTGAAGTCTCAGATATGGTGAATATCGGGAAAATATATAGCCGAATATCAAGCGAATATGTTTTCCTAACACCTGAATGCAATTGGTACCCAATAACGAGCATTGGATTCAATAAAATGAATACGCTTTGGATGCTTCCCGAATTCTGTAAGTATAATCTTTCCGTTTTAACCAAGAAAGGGATGACCGCGATATCGCAAGGTGAATCTAAATCTTCAAACAATCTTACAACCTTTACAAACGATAAATCATTACCTGGATTATCATTGGTGATTGGAAAGTATGAAAAAGTATCCTTTAAAAGTCAAGCCCCTGAAATCGGAGTTTACCTAAAACCTGGTCATGATATATTCAGCAAACCCTTTTTAGCGCTGAAAGATACAGTACAAAGGATGATTTACAAATCATTAGAAGACTATAGCCTTCGGCTTAAAATGCCTTACCCATATAAACATCTATTTTTAGTTGAAGTGCCAATTCAAGTCTATTCGCATCAGCGCTTTTGGTCGAATCATATGGAGATGCTCCAACCGGGGCTAATATTTGTACAAGAAAGAGGTGGCCAGAATGAAGTATTTAACTTCGAACAAAACATCGAAAATGCTAAGAGATATGGAGATAGCAAGGGACAAGGCGAAAAGCAGCAGCAGGAAGAAGAGTTCAAAAGTTTTTTAGCAAGTTTTACCAAAAGAGCTTCTAGTAGAATAAACTATAATAAAAGAAGTCAGAACGAAGAAGAATTAATAAATCCATATTTCATATTTGATCAATTTTATGCTTACAATCACCCTATTGAATCGAAAGAGTATCCGGTGTTTAATACAATTTTAGGTTCATACTGTTTGAAACAAGCGTCAAATTCGAGCGAGAATAAATATTCTTATGGTTTTAGCGAAGAGGAACAAGCAGTACTTCTCTTACAGAAAAAAAGTTTAAGCCAAGTTTTGCTAAACCCCGATTATTATAGTTTAGCCGACAATATTATTAATATGAAAGGCGATGTGCTTTTATCGTTGCTCGAGAAAAAAATAGGAAAGAGTGAACTTGATGAAATCCTGAAAGATGTTTTTGCAAAATATAATGGTCAGGCAATTCCCTTTGATGAGATTAACTCACAATTTAAAGCCAGAACGGGCCAAGATCTGGGGACTCAACTTAATGCTTGGCTTAGCTCCGAAAAACTCCCTAGCTTTAGAATTGGTAAAGTAGATGCTTATAGAGTTACGGATGGTGATCGTCAGCGTTTTCTTACTCGCTTATCGATTGGAAATGACGGAGCAATTGAGGGTATTGTAAAAATCGCAATCCGAGAAGCAGGAAAAGATGACAATAATGAAGAGAAAAATTTGGAGTTCAAGACATTCTATATTGGAGTAAATCAGATAAAAAACATCAGTATACTAACCGATAAACAACCCTCAACAGCAATTGTAAATACTAACGCTTCCATGAATATACCGGTAAAGCAGGAAATATCAATTCTAAAGGTTGAGGGCGATGGAAGTATGAAAGCCAAAAATGAAGAGAAAGTATTGCCATTAATTCGATGGGATGAACCCGGAGAAATTGTTGTTGATAATGAAGATTCGTTGTTCAGTGTTATAAATGTTTCAAAGCAAGGCTTGCTCGTTCGGATTGCCAATAAAATTGGTAAACCAGGTGATGAGTATCAAGGATATATGTGGTGGTCTGTTGCTGGGAAATGGGGAAAATATGTGAACACTCAATTTTATGGCAAATACCTTCACTCAGCCGCATGTATCAGATCGGGAGGCGGCGATGCTAAAGCAATCTGGAGTATTCCAATTTTAGAAAAAGGACAGTATGATATCTATACCTATATTCCAAAGGATAAAAACCAAGAGAATGAGCAGCATTTAGGAGAGTATCAGTATACCATAAACCATGATGATGGGGAGAATAAGGTAACTATTAACTGCAAGGATGTTGATGGTGGTTGGGTACTCCTTGGAACGTACTTCTGCTCACCAAGAAATACAAGCGTTGAACTGAATAATCAATCAAAATCGAGGATTGTTATTGCAGATGCTATCAAGGCAGTTAGAATTTAATTGCTAGCAAACAAGTTGTTAAGAATGTTTTATGTTGTTGAATATTAATTTGTTATAATATATTTAGAATATGTATAAAAAAATTATTTTACCACTATTTTTTCTTAGCCTTACGATATGGCTCTGTGACCAAGCAAGAGGGCAATCGCTCATCACCCTAGAAAAAGCGCTGGAGATTGCAGGACAGAATAGTCCAGATATCCAGCAATCGTATTTAAACATGGAGCGGTATAAACAAACCTTAAATGCACAAAAAGCTTCGTTGAAATCGAAGTTTCAGCTCGGAATAACACCATTCGACTACTCAAACCAGCGTAAATTCTTTGATTATAGTTCAACGTGGTATACAACGGAACAAACAAAATCAAGTGGATCGTTTACAATTACTCAGCCTTTTCTTCCTACGGATGCAACAATTTCACTTAATAACGAATTCGGTTGGATGAAAACCTATAATGAAAGTTCACTACCCAATCCTACATCAAAATACTTTAGTAATAATCTTTACTTAAATATTAATCAACCTCTTTTCACATACAATAAAAGAAAACTTGAGATGAAAGGGATTGAGCTCGACTATGAGAATGCAAATCTGAACTATACCATGCAGATGCTTAATCTCGAAAAGGGGGTTAGTCAATATTTCTATCAGGTTTACATGGCTCAGATGAGCTTGAATATTGCAAAGGATGAGCTTGAGAAAACGCAAGAGAGCTATGAGATAATTACCAACAAAGTTAATGCAGGCCTTTCAGCTAAAGAGCAATTATATCAAGCTGAGCTTAACCTGATGAATGCAAAATCAGCTCTTCAAAACAGAGAAGTTGAACTTGAAAACATAAAAGATGAATTTAAAAACTATATCGGAATTGCTATAAAGGATGAGGTCATAACACTTGCTGATATCTCTATTACCCCCACGAATGTGGATCTAACTATCGCCGTTCAGCATGCCCTTGATTCTAGAATGGAACTTCGCCAGAGGCAGATTGAAATTGAAAACTCACAATTTGACCTAATAAAAACAAAAGCACTTAATGAGTTCAAGGGCGATCTCAATCTATCAATTGGTATATTCGGTGAGAATGAAGTTCTTGCCAACACCTACCAAAATCCAACTCGCAGTCCTAAGGTCTCTGTTTCGTTTAGCATTCCAATTTTCGATTGGGGGGAAAAGAAGTCACGCATAAAAGCCCAAGAAGCTGTTTTGAAATCGTCTGAAATGAATCTCGATAATCAGAAAAATCAGATCGAAATGAATATCCGTAAGGTTTACCGTAATATTCAGAACCTACTTAACCAGATAGAAATTGCAAAGCAAAACGAAAAGAATGCGCAGCTTACCTATGAGATTAACCTCGAACGGTATCGCAATGGTGACCTTACTAGTATGGATTTAAAGCTTTACCAGAATCAGCTATCGGAGAAAAAAACATCCTTACTGCAAGCACAGATCAACTATAAACTTGAACTTTTAAACCTTAAGATTCAATCGCTATACGATTTTGAAAAGAATCAACCCCTTGTTCCTTCAACTTTATTCAACAACCAGAAATAATTATACATATATGAAGACTAAAAATATAATATACCTTTTTGCATCAGCATTAATCGCTGTATCGTGCAATAATTCTCAGGAAAACAAGACCAATGAACCCGAGATTCCAGTATCGGTGAACAATGTTACCCTTTCATCAATCGAGAAGGTGATCAACACAAATGGAACCGTTTATCCAATGCAAAAAGCAGATTTCAAATCTGAGATATCGGGTATCTATAAGCTAATAACGAACCCAAAATCGGGTAAAAAGTATAGGCTGGGTGATATCGTAAAATCAGAAGAGGCTATAATATTGCTTGAAGACCCCGAATACGAAAACTCAATTGCTATCGACTCGAAAAAGTTAAACCTTGATATTGCTCAACAGGAGTACACCAAGCAACAATCGCTCTTTGAAAAGGGTGGTGTTACTCAACGAGAAATGAGAAATTCTGAGGTTAGCTTCACCAATGCTAAATACGATTACGAAAACTCTAAGCTGAAACTTTCAAAAATGAAGGTGGTTTCTCCTTTTGGTGGGGTAATTGTTGAGTTACCATATAATACTCAAAATGTCCGTATTGCTGCAGGTCAACCTCTTTTCACTGTTATGGATTTCGGACAGATGTACATGGAGGTTAGTCTACCCGAAAAGTATGTAAACGATCTCCAATCGGGCATGAAAGTTCGGTTAACCAGTTACAACCTTCAAAAGGATACAATCTGGGGTACAATCACCGACCTCTCCCCTGCTATCAGCACCGAGACAAGAACTTTTAAAGGAAGAATAGATATTAGTAATCCAAACCTTCGCCTTAAACCAGGGATGTTTGTGAATGCAGATATCATCATCACCAAGAAGGAGAACACCATTGTAGTATCTAAAGAAATTGTTCTTCGGAACAATGATATTCAGTATGTTTTCATCATCGATAAGAGTATTGCAAGGCTTCGTGAGGTAACTACAGGTATTGAGAATGCTAATAATGTTGAGATTCTAACAGGTTTGAGTAAGGATGATAGGTTGGTAGTGAAAGGCTTTGAAACGTTAAAGGATAATAGTAAAGTTAAAGTAATCCGATAATACCGATAATTGTGAGATTGTCTATTGGAAAGGAAACAAACACAGAGACACAAAGTCACAGAGAAAAGTTTACTAAAAATCTAACAACTGTGTCTCCGTGCCTCTGTGTTAATCTTTTTGATTGTTTAAGGCATCCTCTTTATAACTCATATAAAATTCAATGAAAAAAATTGCACAATTCGCTGTAGACTATCCTGTATCAATTCTGATGATTATTCTAGGTGTTGGAGTGTTAGGCTGGTTCTCGTACGATAAACTCAGCGTTGATCTATTTCCTGATCTCAATAATCCCCGCCTCTTCATTGAAGTTCGTTCTGGTGAGCGACCACCCGAAGAGATGGAGAAGCAGTATATTGACCAGCTGGAATCGATGGCAATCCGCCAATCGAATGTTGCTGAGGTTTCATCGGTTATACGGGCGGGAACAGCTCAGGTAACTGTAGAGTATAGCTGGAATACCGATATGGATGAGGCATTTCTTGACCTTCAAAAAGCGGTTAACTCTTTTAATCAGCAGAACAATGCTGATATTAAGATTACCCAACACGATCCGAATAGTTCACCAGTTATGATCATTGGCTTTTACCAGCCTGGTAAAAACGACCTTAACCAACTTCGTAAAATTGCCGATCACTACATTCGAAATGAGCTCATTCGGCTTGATGGAGTTGCAGAGGTTGAGATTACAGGACAAGAGGAAAGCGAATTAAGAATAAGCACCGACCCATATAGGCTCGAGGCATTTGGGCTAACGCTAAGTGAGCTCAGCAATAGAATAATGTCTCAGAATCAACAAATCTCTGGAGGAACAATCACCGAGTCGGGGATGCAGTATATCGTTAAAGGGGTTGGTTTACTCAAAAATATCGATGATTTTAATGGCCTAATTGTAGGTTACAAATCAACCGTTACAGGCAATCCACTTGGAATAAAGGCACCAATATACCTACGTGAGGTAGCAGATATTAGCATATCCAATCAGATTCCAAAAAATATAGTTCGATTGAATGGCGAGCGATGTCTTGGCCTTGCGGTTTACAAGGAGACTCGATTCAATACCGTTAAGGCGGTTGAACAGACCAATAAAGCGCTTGAGAGCATCCGAAAGGCTTTGCCCGACTATAAACTTGAAGTAGTTACCAATCAAGGGACATTCATCAGCCAAGCAGTTGGTGAGGTTAAGGATAGTGCATGGATGGGAATGATTCTTGCGATATTCGTGCTATTCCTTTTCCTACGCAAGATTGGAGCAACGCTAATTGTTGGGTTTATAATCCCCATTTCGATAATTGCAACATTTACTTTGATGTATTTTACGGGGCTCAACCTCAACATTATGACACTCGGAGGGCTTGCCCTTGGGGTTGGTATGCTCCTCGATAACGCAATTGTGATAATTGAAAATACCTTCCGACATCACGAGGAAGGAGAATCGGTTCGAGATGCAGCCATCAATGGTACCTCAGAAGTTGGGATGGCAATTGTTGCATCAACATTTGCATCAATCGTTGTGTTTTTACCAATAGTTTACATGCATGGCGCATCAGGAGAGCTATTCCGCGATCAGGCATTAACGGTAACCTACTCTCAAATTACTTCGCTTCTTGCAGCTATCCTTTTTCTTCCTATGTTCTACAACTTTTTCTTCAAGAAAAAACCAGCACCTGTTAAAACAACCTATTTACGATTTGAGTGGTACGGTAAACTCCTTGACAGAGTACTGAAAAAAAATATATTAGTCGTCTTTCTCACCCTTGCTGTTATTGGTGGTTCGTTATTGCTAATTCCATATATCGGTACCGAATTCATGCCACAGGCCGAAAGCCGTGAATTCACCTTCGATATAAAAATGGATGAAGGAACAACGCTTCAACGAACTGCATCGGTCGTTGAAAATATTGAATTCATAATAAAAGAGGGTTTGAAGGAAAACCTTGAACTCGTCTACAGCCAAAGCGGTCCTTCTACAGGGCTTTCCGATAATTCAAGTTCGGTTTACACTGGCGATAATACCGCAAATATTCGGGTAATCCTCAAGAAGGATTCAAAATATTCCCCGGATCAGGTGATGTCTTTGATAAGTAAAGCCACCGATGGTGTTAACGGATTAGAGGTTCGTTTTAATAAAGATGAGTCGACATTGAGGCAAATTCTTGGTACCAATGAGGCTCCAGTGGTCGTAGAGATAAAGGGTCAAGATATTGATCTCCTAGCGGAAATTGCCGATAGCGTAAAACATGATATGTTGGGTATAGCAAGCATTTACAATGTGCGATCATCAATCGAAAAAGGAGCACCCGAGGTCGAAATTACAATCGACCGAGTAAAAGTGGGGATGTACAATATATCAATGCAAACCGTTGTGGATCAGCTAAAAAATCAACTCGATGGTTTGGGTGCAGGGCAGCTTGAACAGGGAGGTGAGCTTCGTCCAATCAATATAAGAATCCCCGAAAAAGGTCTATCGCAACTCGATGATCTAACGATAAACAGCGGGAATCAGGTATTTAGGTTGAGTGAGATTTCTACCATCAAAATTTCTAGGTCGCCACAGGAGATTCACCATAGGAACCAAATTCGCATGGTAAAAATATACGCCATGAAATCAGGTAAAACTCCGTTGGATAAAATCGCCAAGGAAATTTCAGCAAAAACAGCCTCCATTAGTTTACCAACCGACTATAAAATTCAGATTACCGGAGAGGAGGAAAAACGACAAGAGGCGATGAAAAACCTCTCGTTGGCATTCATTCTATCCATTGTATTGATATACATGGTAATGGCGTCACAGTTTGAGTCGTTAATCCATCCATTTACTATTCTCCTAACTATACCCCTAGCTCTTGTTGGCTCAATTCTGGCATTCTTTATCCTTGGAAGCTCATTGAATATAATTTCAATAATTGGTATAATTATGTTAGGTGGGATAGCCGTAAACAACTCCATTATTCTTGTTGATCGGATAAATCAGCTAAAGAATGAAGGTCTTGATAGGCGAAGTGCAATCATTAACGCTGGAAGGCAACGCATTCGCCCAATATTAATGACGACTCTAACGGCAATACTTGGTTTAGTTCCCATGTTGATCGGATTTGGTGAGGGAGCTAGTCTACGTCAGCCAATGGCCATAGCGGTTATAAGCGGATTATTCACCTCTACGCTACTTACTCTTGTAGTAATTCCCTGTTTCTACTACACTTTCGACCTTTTAGGTGCACGTTTCACAAAGGAAAAAACTGAATAATCGAATCGGTATGGAATTTATTATCAAACGTAAAGTATTAATCAGCATGCTCTTTATAGGCATCACCCTACTGGGTTATGTATCCTATAAAAAACTCGCTGTTGAGATGCTTCCCAATGCCGAACTTCCATTTCTGATTGTTCAAGTATCATCGTATACAGAGGTCGATCCCAATTACATGGAGCAAAAAGCGGTAATACCATTGGAAGGAGCAATTGGAACCCTCGAAAACATTGAGCGAATAGAGTCCAATATAAATCCAAACTATGGCATTATTTATATTTTCTTTCAAAAGCAAACTAATCTTAAGTACTCGTACCTAAAACTTCAGCAGAAGATCGATCAGGTAAAATCGCAGCTTCAGCAAGGCTTTTTCGTTCAACTTATCCGATTTGATGTTAAGCAGCTCACGGGTAATTTCATGGAGCTTCAAGTTAGCGGCGAGGGTGGAGTTGAGCGGTTACGTAACCTAGTAGACAAAAAGATTAGACCTGAATTAGAGAATGTTGAAGGGATTGCTAGAGCGAGCGTTTTTGGTGGTAAGGAAAAGACTATTGAGGTGATAATCGATCCCGATGCTTGCAAAGCATTTGGAATTACCACCGCTGAAGTAAGAACCACCCTTTCGAACAGCGAAAAGCAGAAAACCTTTGTGGGTAAGGTAGACGATGGGAGTAATCACCTTTTTGTTCATGTGAGCGCCGAGTACAAAGATGTGAATGATATCGGGCAAATTGTCGTTGGGAAAGGTCCGGTATTCCTGAAGGATATTTCAAAGATCTACTTTGGATTCAGGAAAGAGGATTCTTATAGTCGTATCAACGGTAAGGACGCAGTAACAATTATGCTGATGAACGATAATCAGGCGAATTTGATCGACCTATCGCATCGAATCCTTGCTGTTATCGATAATCTTAACCATAAATATAAAGAGCAAGATATCGCAATAGTAGTTCAGAGCAATAATGCAAAGGATCTCGAGAATAACATGAGTGATATTATCAACCTAGCAATTACTGGGGGATTGCTTGCCATTTATATCCTGTGGCTTTTCCTTCGAAATATCAAGCTTGTCTCGCTCATCGGTTTTTCAATCCCAATATCGCTCTATGCTGCATTTAACTTTTTCTACGCCTTCAACATATCAATAAACACCTATTCTCTGATCGGATTAGTGCTTGCTGTTGGTATGCTGGTGGATAGTAGTGTGGTAGTGCTCGAAAATATTTTTCGACACCGAAGCAATCCATCTAATTCTGTGGATAATGCAGTAATCAATGGTACTCGAGAAGTGTGGCGTTCTATTTTTGCATCAACGTTAACCACTATAATTGTTTTTGTGCCTTTTCTTTTCAGCGATAATTTCGTAGTTAAAATCCTAGGAAATCAGATTGGGATATCAATAATATCATCCCTTACAATCTCACTATTTGTTGCGCTTCTTTTAATTCCTTCTGTAACCCACACACTTTTGTCAAAGACGAAAAAGGTTCCAGTTATAAACAAGCTGGACATAAGGAATAGGATGATTCAGATTTACATGGCACTTTTAAAGACCACCCTACGCAAACCTGTTCAAACTATAATAACTGGGATTGTACTATTCTTTATCTGCATACTTCTGAGTTTAACTATTAGCCTAATAGGACAAGAGGAAGCAGCCACCTCGCAGGTACGTGTTTACGTTAACATGCAGGCTGGCTCATCCATTGAAACCTCCGATAAAACGGTAAAGTTAATCGAGGAATACGTCAAAGATTGGCCGGAAATTAAAATGTTAACAAGCCGTATTCAAGCTGAAAATGCCGTTCTAACCCTTGAGCTAAAAGAGGATTTTGAAAAAATTGCAGGGAAGGATCTTGAAAAATTAAAAAACGACATCCGTCAGAAAACTACGAATTTACCCAATGCAATTATTTCTTTTGAAGAGCCTGGCGCGAGTGGCGGAAATAGTGGAGGAGGAGGTGAATCATCTGGGCTCTCAAGTATGCTTGGGATAGGCGATAATTCTGAATCGATAATTCTGAAAGGGCAAGACTTTCAGCAAATGCGGAAAGTTGCTGAAGAACTGAAGTATCGACTCAAGGATAAAACGAGTTGGATTAATATGAACGTCCAATCAGAACGACCAGAGGTACATCTTCTATTCAACCAGCTATTAATGAATGAACTCAACATTCCTTTGAGTGAAATAAGTTCGTCCATGAATAATTTTTCTGGGGAAATATCAACTGGCGTGCGCTTTAAACAGAAGAATGAAGAGTATGATATCATTATCCGTGAAAAAGAGATTACGCAGAATAAGCCAAAAGAGAGAACTATCGATGATTTAAAGGAACTTCAAGTGCGAGACGCCAATGGTGGGAATCACGATTTACAGTATATTTCAAACGTAAACTACGCATCTGGAACCTCCCAGCTGAATCGGGTAAACCAAGAAAAACAAATAACACTTACCTTTGCTTACCCCGAGAGAGCAACTCGAACTAAAGAGGCGCTTGAGTTTTATCGAACAGAGGTTGATTTAATTGTTGCAGGATACTCGCTCCCTTCGGGAATTGTGGCAGAGGTTAAGCACGATAAGATGGATTTATCGGAGTTCTACTTTCTGATTGGCACAGCTCTCCTGTTAATTTTTATGATCCTTGCCTCGGTCTTTGAATCGATGTCCACCCCTTTGGTGCTGATGTTCACTATTCCCCTTGCAGCTATAGGTTCGATGCTTGCACTTATTCTTACCGGGAATACCATGTTTAGCATTAACACGTTAACCGGTTTCTTAATTCTAATCGGGGTAGTAGTAAATAATGGGATTATTCTGATTGACTATACGAACATCTTACGAAAAAGAGGCTTCCGGAAAAATCGTGCGATCATGATTGCCGGTATTTCCCGTGTTCGTCCAATCCTTATTACATCCTTAACAACAATAATTGCCTTGCTCCCATTAGCCATTGGGAAGAAAGCGTATGCAGGAATAATTGGTGCTCCATTTGCCATCACGGTAATGGGAGGGCTAACTTTTAGCACGCTGCTAACGCTTGTTTTTATACCAACCTGCTACTCTGGTCTCGAAAACGGGTTAAACTGGATTAGAGAACAAAAATTATGGATTAGGAGTACCATGATCTCAACCTTAGTCGTTGGATTTATCTCCATATATTTTAATATTGATAGCATGGTTTGGAGAATGGTCGATATAACTGTATTGTTTATTGCAACTCCTGCTATTACCTACTTCCTATTAACAAGTACACGTAGAGCTCAAGCTAAGCTTATTCCTGATGATGAATCAATAATCATCAAGATTGGCAACCTAGTCAAGGTTTATGAGCGGGAGAGTCGCTTCTCCCGTGATTGGAATTCAGGTCAGAGACTAACAGATCGTTATAAAGAAGAACCAACATCCCATGGATGGAAGGACCTAATCAGCTATAGCTGGCAGCTTCCGCTTCTTGGGTTTCTAATCTATTTTACCTATTTCAGACTCGATAACGGTTGGTGGACTTTCGTTTTCATCCACTTCACTGGGCTTTCACTACTATTTACCTTAAGACCTCTTAAGTATAGACTTGAGAATATTAAGCCAAATCGGAAATGGAAGGAAAATTTTTATGCTAAACTTCCTCGGATTCTCCTGTGGGCTTTTCCTATAATTAACCTTGCAATTCTTGCATTAAGATGGAAAGGGGTTGCATACATAGTAATTATTGGGCTTCTATGGTTTATTGGGCTAATGATATTCTTAACCGCTAAAAAACTTTACGATCAGAATATCAATGTGGATAGGATTGAAGGCCGATTCAGCGGTTTCCGGAGAGCATACTATAGGCTGATAAAACAGATACCCCTACTCGGCAAACGCCGTCAGCCATTTAAAGCTTTAGCTGGTGTCTCGCTTGAAATTAGTACAGGGATGTTCGGATTGCTGGGACCCAATGGAGCGGGTAAAACTACGTTGATGCGTATTATCTGCGGTGTTCTCGATCAGAGCTATGGGAAAATACTCATTAACGGAATCGATACGCTGGAGAAGAGGGAGGAGCTACAAGGGCTAATCGGCTATCTACCACAGGAGTTTGGAACCTATGAAAACATGACTGCTTGGGGTTATCTCGACTATCAAGCAGTTCTTAAGGGAATTACGAATACTGAGTTAAGACACGAAAGGCTTACTTACGTTCTGAATGCGGTTCATATGATTGAAAAGAAAGATCATAAAATTGGTTCTTTCTCAGGTGGTATGAAGCAACGAATTGGAATCGCTCAAATTCTGCTTCATCTACCTAAAATACTTGTTGTCGATGAGCCAACGGCAGGACTTGATCCACGTGAACGAATTCGTTTCCGAAATCTTCTTGTTGATTTAAGCCGCGATAGGGTTGTCATTTTCTCAACCCACGTAATTGAGGATATCTCATCATCGTGTAATCAGGTAGCGGTAATTAATAAGGGGCAACTGAAATTCTTAGGCCCACCTCAGCAAATGGCAACTCTTGCTGAAGGACATGTTTGGCAATTCGACCTACCCGCTGAGGAATTTGAAACCCTTAGCCAAAAGCAGCTGATTGTTCATCATCGATCAGATGGAGATGTTATACGAGTTCGCTGCGTTTCAGCCGAAAAACCACATCCAAACGCAGTACTAATAAAACCCGTACTTGAGGATGCTTATTTGTGTTTGTTAAAGGGAATTGCTGAAGTTAAAGAAAGTACTTAAAATGCCTAAAGTGCACTTGAGTGCCTAGAGTTAAAAATAAATAGTCTATTTTAACTTTAAGTATTTTAGGCACTCCAAGTACTTTAGACACTAATACTAAAGATCTGATGAATAAAATATTTCTTCTTTGGAAAATGACCCGCTACAACCTCCAGATTGTTTTTTCTGGGAAGTTTATATGGTTTTTTCTAGCGTCATTGGCTTTATTTCTATTTATTAGTACAATGATGGCTTTTAACGATAACAATATCCAATACCGTGATATTTATGATTTGCTCATATATCCTGGGATGTTGCTTATGTTTTACCCAACAGTGTTTGGCATTCAACATGACTCAGATTCAAGAACCATTGAACTCCTGTTTGGAATACCTGATTATCGATTCAAAGTATGGTTATTCAGAATCCTAATCATCTTCGTGTTTGTATTTCTGATTCTAATTGCATTTGGTTGGATTTCATGGATACTCATTGAGCCTATTCCTGTCGTGGATTTTGCCTTTCAGCTAATGTTTCCACTGATTTTTCTTGGAAGTATGGCTTTCTGGGTATCAACTGTAATTCGAAATGGGAATGCGACTGCAGTGGTCATGGTAATTCTAGGCATAATAATCATGATTTTTAGCAATCTGCTAAGAAACTCTTACTGGAATATTATGCTAAACCCCTATCAGGTCCCGTCTGACTTGAATCCAGAAATATGGGCTAAAATAGTATTTAAGAATAGAGTATTCCTTACTGCAGGGGGTATTGTTTTCTTGCTTGCGGGCATGCTTAAACTACAAAAAAGGGAGAAGTTTATTTAAACATGCAACTCTTTAATCACTTTATAACGATATTTCATAAGTTAGATTGAGTTGGGATGATGGAATAATGGATTATTGGAAGAAAAAATATAAGGTCAGGTCTTCCTTCAATCCATTATTCTATCATTCCATATAAATTACAGCGAATCAAACCTTTTTCGAATCGCTATCGACTTCTTTCCCCTCTTGCTTTCCTCTCATATGAATAATTAGGCCGTTTAGGAAATTGCGCAGAAGTTGATCGCCACAGGGTTTATAGTTCGGGTGATCATCCTTACGGAAAACAGCACTAAGCTCAGTCTTAGTTATTTCGTAATCAACCAGTTTAAGTATTTGGATGATTTCATCATCTCGAAGGTGAAGTGCAACTCTTAATTTCTTAATTACATCGTTATTGTCCATACTACAAATAGTTAACATTTAAACTTAATAGCTATAATCCTTCAATATATTTCCTCAAATTAGCTTGTAATTCGCTCACCGCTTTTTGATGAAAGAAAGGGTATAATCTTTTCTCTCTAAACTTTGAATGGTTTCGATATCTTGACTCTTGAGAAATGACTGTGTTACCCTCCTTGTTCTCGATCAATTTTACTTGTTGAGTCCCCTCGGTCATACCATTGTCAACGTAGCAGAACTGGATTATATTATTTGCATCATCGACCTTAGTAACCTCCAGAGCCACACCTATATTTTTAACTCCCCCAAGTAATTTGAGGTTCAAATAAAGAATCTGGCCCTCCTCGATTTCAATAAAATCATCATCGCTGTATAATACCTTGTTCAACCGCTTTGAGTATAAAAAACCGAATGAAACCATTTTACCACTGTACTCATCCCGTGGTTTTAAGCATTTCAATTTGCTCCAAACTTTGTGTAATTTCTCTTTAATAATATGAGAGGTTTTTTGGAAACTATACCTGTTGGAATCCTGTTCGCTGTAGCAAGAAACTCTTAAATCGCTAAAAAAAATTGTCCCCTTATCAAACTGCTGCTTCACAAGATCTCTAACCTTCTTTTGTGGTATCCGATCAAGATCAACAGCGTTGATAAGTAGTTGAGCATTGCAATTCGTGCTCCATTTTACTCCGCAAACTAGCAGTAATAGCATCACTATTATTTTTGCTCTAAATCCGGCTAGCTTCTGGTTCAGTTTCATTTTGATAAATATCACTTAAGGCTCTTCAATAATCCTAACGATTGAATATTTTGTACGAATTACCCAAAGTTAGCTATTCTTTCGTTCTATTGACCTTCTCGTAAATATAACCTGAAAAAGTACCCAGAAGGGTAGTCATCGCTAAAATTGGGATTAATATTCTTGGTTCTTTCCAACCAACAATAAAAAGGGTCGGAATAATCATTATATAGGATATAATTAATCCTTTTAGAGCACCCTTTATTCCAATATCGGCTACAGCCAAAAAAAACCCGATAACAATCCACATTGAAAATGCAGAAAAATTTGCATTCCAAGTAAGACCTTGAAGAATCATTGGAATTATATCGATAATTCCAGCAATTGCTCCGATTATTAATCCAGTAAGAATATTTCGTTTCATCTTTTATGTTTAAACTCCATTTCCATTACAAAATTAAAAGTATTCTTTTTTAAGCTTTCTTTCAATAGGGTAAAATTAATTTAAAGGTTCTCAATGATAGTAACTTTTCATTTAAACAAATTTCCAGAATGATTAAAAAAAGTATTCTTTTGGCTTTCATGATTTTGAATATTCATTTTTCGTATGCTCAAACTGCCGATTCATCAACTATTTATCAAGCTATAGATGCATTTATTCAAGCAAACGTTGAGGAAAAGCCAAAACTTGAAAAAAAGAATATTCAGCTTAATCCAGACTTTACCTACGTATTCTCTCGCCTTAAGCAAGGAAAGCGCTATTCCAAAGATGTTTCTAAAGGATTTTTTGAGCACAACTTCACGAATGATCGTGATATTGAGCACCCCAATCTTATTTTTATCCCCTTCAAGTACAATCCCGAAAAGAAATACCAAGTTCGTGTATTCTTGCATGGTGCTGTCTCAAGTTTTAATATGAGACAATTAATTAATTCGGTTAATAGAACGGATACAAGTTGGAACTCAGTAAATACTATTAACCTATACCCCGCTTCGTGGATACTATCAAAGTGGTGGA
>JAYTVX010000044.1:0-8486 GCA_043743775.1 Bacteroidales bacterium
AAAAAAGAGATGAAAGAGGCATTTGATTTTCTAAAAGCGTTGAAAGTTAATAATGATCGAGATTGGTTTAATGCAAATAAGAATTGGTTTCAGCAATCGAGCGATGAGTTTAAATCGTTTACCAACCTGCTTATTGCAGGAATCAATGAGTTTGATGATTCTGTAGGATCATTGGATCCGAAGGATTGTATTTTTAGGATCTATCGTGATGTACGCTTTTCCCACAACAAAGAACCCTACAAAACGAACTTTGGAGCATACATTGCTAAGGGCGGACGGAAAAGCTCCTATGCTGGGTACTATTTTCATCTCGATACCGACGCATCATTTGCTTCAGGGGGAATCTATATGGCTCCAATGGAGGTGATGAAACGTATTCGGGAGGATATTGATCTTTACCCAGAGGATTTTTTAGCTATTGTGGAGAATAAGAAGTTCAAGGATACCTTTCAGTTTTTTGAGGAGGAGAAGCTTAAGCGTGTTCCTCAGGGATTCGATAAGGATTCTCCGGTGGCAGAATATCTAAAGTTTAAGCATATAACCCCATACCATAGCTTAAGCTCAAGCGATATCGCAGATAAAAATCTTTTGAAGAATACACTGGAAGTTTATAAATCGTTGAAACCCCTTGATGATTTCTTAAACCGATCGATCAGAGGGCTGAATGAATAGCGGTGATGCTGTTTTTCAGAAAAGAGTTGACAAAGGATAATGATAAGGTAGATGTTTTGTGCAGCAACACTGCGTCATAGCAACCTAAAAATTGCTTCAAATTTTATGATTTATTATTGAAAAGATATTCAGGTTTTGATAAGCACCATCCTTAATGATAGCCTGTTTAAGCGTAGCTTCTTTATCGAACCCATTCTTCTCAAGCACACGAGCTGATGCAACATTTTTCTCGAATACTTCAGCGTATATCCTGTAAAGTTTAAACTCTTCGAAAGCTTTGTGAATTAGCTCGCCAACAACCCATGTTCCAATCCCTTTACCCCAGAAATCTTGGCTAATCCAATACCCAATTTCACCATTATCACGGTATACATCATCCTTAAGCATAATCCCTGCGGCACCAATGGCTTCTCCGTTTATATCAATTGCAAATTCTGTAACGGGAGAGCTACACGAAACGATTTGGATGAACTGAATAGCATCCATTTCGGTGTAAGGATATGGAAAACGATCCCTCAGATTTTCCCAAATAAGGCGGTTGCTCGCATGTTTTGAAAGCGATGTGCTATCGGATATTTGAAATGGGCGTAGGATAGGGGCGTTCATGCTAATCACTAATAGCTCTTGATGGTGCGACGAATTTTATGTTCAAGTTTTTTATCTTTTATTTTATTGTTCTTGCCGAGAGCAACCTGATAGGTATCCTTTTCAACCCAATTACCTTGGCTATCGTAGCGATATTCGTAGTAGTAACCCTGATCGATTTTAGTTTGCTTCTCCAGCGATTCAAGCATAACCTCTCCATTGGGATAGTACTGTCTTTGAACCTGCCTCGACTGGTAAGGTTTTGTATAGTCGATGGGGTAAAGCCATAGGCTTGAAAACTGACCAGAAGGCTTTATAAGCATGACCCGAATGATATTCCCGTTTGGTGAGTAGCTGATTCTTTCGATCATCGAAAAGGCTCCATTGGCATCCAGTACCCTTACTTCGTTTGGTTTTCCAGAGTTATCGCAAAAAACTTTGCTTACCGTTTGGGTTTTGCCGTTATTAACGAATTTAATTTCTGATATATAACCAGTTGTGTCGTTGTATGATAAAGATACTTCGTCAGTTTTCCATCCTAGCATATTTGCAAAGTATCGATGTTCTTTCTTTGTAAGATTGCGATTCTGGTTATACTCCCATTTTGTTTCACTCTGCTTGCCCCCTGTATTACCATATTTCGTTTCGCTTAGGATATACCCGTTTTTATCAAAAGAAGATGTGATTTTAAAAGGTTTTGGAGGAACCTCTTTAATCTGCAGTTCATAGGTTTCTTCGATGCTTTCAATCGCTGAACCTTTACTCGGGTATGGATGGTTTGTAAGATATATTTCTATGGTAGGTTGAGCAAACACACAAATTGATGTAAAAAAAAATAGTGTAACGGTAACTAGCTGTTTCATGAAATATCGGACTAATAATATTTGTTGATACAAATTTAACGAACAATATAACAACTAGCTGGATAGATTTCGATAAATGATGTTTTTATACTCATTTTTTGATTAATAGATAAGGAAAAAGGAGCTCAACTGATGAAGTTACGACTTTTTTCAACCCTTCAAGTATCCATGCTATTGTTGATTTTTACTATGAAATGAGAACATTTATGAATAGATGGTATAAATTAGGAGTTAGTAGAATTGTGGTTAAGTTTGGTGGCGAATCGGTTGATTGTGCAAAGCTAAATGTATCTAATGCGACTATCCTTTCAATTGTATATAGGCCTGTACAAAGTTTATAAAGTATTGAGTTAATGTCATAACTTTCCTAAGTTTTTTGTATGATTAATGAAATGCTCCTAGAGGTTAAGTATTATATTTGGTTATCCTCATAAAAACCTTAAGAAGGTTAAGGGTTAAGGGGAAAACAAAAGCGAGCAGCCACAGGGCTGCTCGCTTTTTTAAATGTGTCTGTTTGGAGTTATTTAGAGACTTGAATTTTTTTAGTAATAACTCCATTTGAAGTAACAACTCGTAGGAAATAAATACCATTGCTTAATTCGGAAATATTTATAGTTCCCTCATTATTGTTAATCTTGGATTGCAATAATACTTGGCCATTAATATTAACAATAGAGATCAGATTTATTACAGTGTTCATTTTTACACTAATCTTATCTACTGCAGGAATTGGATAAACGCTTAGTTCATTCTCATTTATGTCATTAATACCAGTAGCCAATTTGAACTCAACAGATATTGTGGAATTTGCCGAAACACTACTTAATGTATACGTATTTGTTATATTTCCAGTAATAACAGTCTCGTTTAGTTTCCACTCTTTAACCACGTAGTTAGCCGCAGGTGCTGCAGTAAACGCTATGTTTTTACTAGTATTTACTGTAGTAGGAGAGGTAATGGCAATAGCATCTACAGTTGCAGCCAAAGTACCATTTCCGTTTACCACATTAAATGTAATGGTAAATGTTTGAACAGCAATGGTAAAGTTAATAGTATACGTTTTTGTAGTGATACCATCGTTAGCGGTAACAACTATGGTAGTTGCTCCAGGAAGTGAAGCATCATTGGTGATAACCGTTACTGCCCTAGTATCGTTAGTTTTTGCTGTAACATCAGGAAAAACGGTGATTCCATAAGGCAACTCAACATTGTAAGAATAGGTGGATGGAACAAATCCCGCCACTGTAATTCCATCTACACCTAAGTCAATCAATGTAGCATCGGAAAAGGCTGCAACCGTAAAGTTGATGGAATAAGTCTTCTGTGTAGTTCCATCATGCGCAGTAACTACCACGTTGGTGGTACCTGGCAATGCGGAGGCCGTAGTGAATACCACTGTTGCATTGGCATCGTTAGGCGTAGCGGTAACCATTGGAACCGACATGGATCCTGAGTGCAGCACAACATTATAGGTTAGGGTTGATGGGTTGAAGCCAACAACGGTAACCCCCTTAACCATTAAATTGGATAGGGTAGCATCGCTATTCTCCGATACGGAAAAGTTGATGGTATAGGTTTTGGAGGAGCCTTCGGGTGCTGTAACCACAACGGTGGAGGTACCCGGAAGTGCAGCACAATTGGTGATAACCTTTGCGGCCTTAGCGTAAACGGGTGTAGCGGTTGCAACAGGAACGCTTACAGTTCCTGATGGGAGCTTAACATTGTAATTGTATTTACCGGGCGAAAAGGTTGGAATGGTCACTCCATCTAACTTTAAATCTAAAAGATTTGCATCCCAAACAGGCATTGCCATTGCAAGTACCTGACCTGCATATGGAGTTCCAACTAACGTAGCGGCTCCAGTGGTTAGGTTAATTGCATAGCTACCCTGCATTGTTCCCGATGCCTGGAAATACATAATATTGTTATAGAAATCCCATGCCATCGGTTGGAAATTGGCGGATACAACTCCACCCAAATCGCCTATCAGGGTCATTTCGGCAGTAGTTTTATTCACGGAATAGAAAAGACCATCTAAGCCCGGCCTGTGTTCAATTGAATAGAGGTTTCCATCCTTATCAAAGGCAAATTGTGCAAAGGTTCCCTGTTGTGGAGAAGTAGCAACTAGCGTTCCTAAACCGGAAGTTTGGTCAATTCTATATAGCCCAACGCTAAAATTCGGATAACCTCCTGCAAGGGTTGTAGTGTATATCTTACCAGTTGTTGGGTCCACGATTAAGCTGGTAAAGAACATTGCAGGTATTCCTGTTGAGCCAATCAGCGTAAAGGAACCATCGCTGGTATTCACACTACCAAAATTACCATCAAATGTAACTGCAAACAAAACGCTATCCTTCCAGCCAAGGCTTTGTATTTGGTAAGTAGAACGTCCTATAGCCGTAAACTTATCAAAGGGCACATTCAGTATGCCGTTTAAACTGCCCGACTCATATTTTGACACATAGGCAATTCTTGCATCAATTACGCGGCACTCCTGGCTTAGCGAATTATTGCTAGTAACCTCATCGCCGGCCAAGGTAACCGTTGCCGTCAGCGTATGAGTTCCATCCGCTGGTGTCCAGTCAGGGAATGTAACTTTATAGGTTGTATTAACATTAAGAGCAGAAATAACATTCACTGTTTGGGTGTAAGCTCCCCCATCGGATAGAGAAACCGAGTAGGCTGCTTCTTTGTAATCACCGCTGTTTTTTACGGTAACTATCGGAACAGTAGTCGCTCCTCGTTCAACAGCATTGGGTATAGCAACTACTGTGAGGTCGTGCACTGCCTTTGAGGCCAAAACAGCGAGGGTCTTAGTATTGTTACTACCATCGGCATCGCCCGCTAGGGTAACGGTTGCCGTCAAGGTGTAGCTTCCTTCGGCTGGAGTCCAATCGGGGAAAGCAACATTCTTGATTGAGCCTTTAGCGAGAGAGGTGGTTACATCAATCGTTTCGGAATAAGCACTACCGTCCGAGAGCAAAACTGAATACGTTGACTCAAGGTAATCGCCGGTATTTTTAATAGAAACCACGGGTGAAACCAAGCTGTCGCTTAATACCTCAGAGGGAACATTAAACGAGAGAACCGCAAGATCGTGTTTTGCAGCCGAGGCGGTAACATTAAAAGTCATGATGTCGTTGCCTACGACCATATCGCCAGCCAAGGTAAGCGTTGCCGTTAAAGTGTGACTACCTGTTGAAGGAGTCCAGTCGGGGAAGGAGACATTTTTGTTCGCTCCTACTGCCATTAAATCGGTAACATTTACTGTTTCGGCATAGGTTCCTCCATCGGAGAGCAAAACCGAATAGGCCGATTCGGGATAATTACCCGTATTTACAATAACGACCACAGGGGAAACGATGCTGTCGCTAAGGACTTCCTGTGGAACATTAATGATGCCAACGGCAAGATCGTGCTTGGCATTCGATGCCGTAACGATAAGTGTTGCACTATTATTACTTCCATTCACATCGCCGGCCAAAATAACGGTAGCCGTTAGGTTGTGGGGCCCCTCTGCCGGAGTCCAATCGGGAAATGGAATAGAAGCCGTTGTGCCAATACCGATTGGATTGGTAACATCTACGGATTTGGTATAATCACCCCCATCCGATAAGGTCACCGTATAGGTAGATTCTATGTAGTTACCATAATTAGTGACCGCAACCATTGGTGAAACAATGCTATCGCTTAAGACGAGTGGAGGAACACTAATTGAGTTTACACCTAAGTTGTGCTCAGCAGGCGTTGAAGTAACGTTCAAACTCTTAGCGTTATTTGCAGCTATAGCATCTCCCGCCAAGATAACTGTTGCGGTTAAAGTATAGATGCCATCGCCTGGAGTCCAGTCGGGGAAAGTAACGTTATAGGTCGCACCAACGCTTATTGCATCCGTAACATTTACCGTTTGAATGTAACCGGCATTATCCGTCAAAGTTACAGCATACAATGATTCGCTTAAATCACCAAGATTTCCAATAACAACAACGGGAGAAACAATACTGTCGCTTAGAACTGAAGTAGGCGTAAGGATTGCGTTTACAGCAAGGTCGTGCTTGGCGGGTGATGCAGTAACAGCAAGGGTTTTGCTGTTGTTCAGTGCATCCAAATCACCGACCAAAGTAACGGTTGCTGTTAAAGTATAATCTCCGGTAGACGGGGTCCAATCGGGGAAGGTCACATTATAGGTTGATGCCGGGCTTATTGAAGTTGTTACATTTATTGTTTCGTTATAACCCTTGCCATCCGATAGTGAAATAGCATAAGCGGATTCGGTAGAAAAACCAAGATTCGAAACAGTAACAACCGGAGAAACAATACTATCACTGAATACCTCTATTGGAGCAACAATCTTTTTAACAGCAAGATCGTGTACCTCGGTTTCAAAAACGAGAACATCATCAATAGCCCAATACCAGCTGTAGGAACCTTTCCAATTCCATTTAATTTTTACCTGCGATTTACCGGCAGCAATTGCAGAAATATTATATTCGGCAACTGCCGCATTTGCGGTGGAGGGTGCACTCCATGCCTGCAAAGAGGTCCATGATGCACCATTGTTGCCACTAACAAAAACTTCGGCAGCGCCACCATCACCTGCGCTAAAATAGTGCTCAAATGACAGCTTTATGTTGCTGCGTGTTGAACAGTCTATTGCAGGAGTAATCCGAATTTTCAGGTTTTCCATCATTACCAAGGAAATCGCTATCAAAAATAGCGATACCCGTTACTCCTGTTGTAGTGTTTATTGTTCGTGGTTTAGGATTATTAAATATCCAAACGCCTCCTACACCATTATCGACATTTGACCAGCCGGAAGGCAAGGTGCCGCTGCTAAAATTTTCAGAAAAAATAGCCCCTTTGGTGTTTTTAGGGTTATTCTGCTTTACGGTTTTGCCCTCGGCCGAATACTTTTTGGTGGGGCTTGCTCTAACGCTGCTTGCAGCTCGAGCAGTTTGCAAATTATCAGCCTTTGGGATATGCGTAACCTTTGCTTTTTGTGCATTTAGGCCGAACAAGGTTATAAATACCAATAAAATTGTAAGTGTAAATTTTCTCATTTTTTAAAAAGGTTAGAATAAAAATTCAGATGGTAAAATAATTATTTATAAGTTTTGTTGAGGTTTTTTAAAATCAAACATCCATTTATCAATAAAATTATTATGATAGAAAATCGAAAGCGATATTCGGACGATCTATCATTTAAAATTTTATTAAAAGTAGTCCTTTTGGATGTAATACTTTTTATCAATTTAGCACAAAATGGTTAGCAAATTGATAAATTCATAATAAATAAGAGGACTTACAAGAAATGAAAGTTTGAAGTTGAATTGATGATTTTGTGAAGTACGCATTATTTATACATTGATAATTGGTTATATACAACCTAAATCAGCAAGTCTGATTTAAAAAACTGCTAATCAATCATCTTTCGACAAGCGATCGACTGAACTCTTGCCGAAGTTTTAGGGTGCAATGGAAGCTGAACTTGACTTCGGCTAGCTCAGTCGAGTCGTCGAAACTTGTCATAGAAGACACAAAAGACCTTCGGATTTAAGTTACAAAAAGGCGTTCAATTGCTTCTCCCTTATTTACATTTAGAAGGTATACATTAATCCCAAATTTCTTTGCCGCTTCGATATGCTGCTCGGTATCGTCAATAAAGAGTGTTTCTTCAGGGTTTATCTTGTTTTCATCAAGTATGATTTGGAATGCTTCCTTATCGGGCTTGCGCATATGGATTTGATGCGAGTAGTACTCTTTCTCGAAAAAGCAAGATAGATCCTTTACCCCAAAGGTCTTATGGAGGATTTGGTTATATACCTCGAAATGAATTTGATTGGTATTACTCAGCAGGTAGGTCCTGTATTGGCTGTGAATCTTAGCAAGAAGTTCCAAGCGAAAAAATGGAAAATCGAGTATTATTGCATTCCAGGCGTCATCAATTTGCTGATCTGCAAAAGGTTTTCCAGATAGTTCTCTTAATCCAGCTCTAAATTTATCCGGAGTGATTAAGCCCATGTCAAGTTGATCAAAAATTCCAGTTTGCTTTGCCTGAGTATATAAAGTTTCAATATTCTCAAAACCTAATTTTTTGAACGCTTCGATAGTAAGATGGTAGTCGATATTGAGGATTACACCACCTAAATCAAAGATAATATTCTTAATATTTAAGTGCCTGCAAGGCAAAAAGGTTATTTTTTGCATAAAAACGTTATCATCTGTTGAATTTTCGGGTACAAATATGTAATATTGCAGTCCAATTAAAAAACCCTTTGCGGTTTTTTTTGGGCCCATAGCTCAGTCGGTTAGAGCATCTGACTCATAATCAGAGGGTCGTTGGTTCGATACCAACTGGGCCCACAA
>JAYTVX010000045.1:0-12977 GCA_043743775.1 Bacteroidales bacterium
ATTTTGTAGATGTTAAGAATAAGAAACAACAAAAAATCAAAACTCATGAATCCAAAGTTTAAAAAACTTTCAACAAAACATAGGAATAACAAGCTCCTATACTATGCAAAAAATTTTGTACGTCAAATTCTACCTGGTAAAATTTACCAATTGAGGCTATCTAAAAAACTGGCATCTTTAAAAGATTACGATATTGATTACATAAGGAAGCGCGTTAACTACTACAATAAACTTGATGAGAATATCAATTTATCCGCTGAGGTTAAGTGTCTTATAGACTTTAAACTAAAGAAAAAACATAAAACATATTTTTTCGATAGCTTTGAATACACCCGATATTTTGACCCCAGACTAAGGATAGATTTTAAATTTGGGGATGTAACCTATGTACCAAAAGAACCGGCTATCGTTAAGAGTAGACCTATAAATGGCGATAATAAGAATTCGGTAGTTCTTAATCTGGATAAAGTAAGACATTTTACTTTTACGCATGATAAAAAGGACTTCAGTGAAAAGAAAAATATGCTTGTTGGTCGAAACTATGGAGATCAGCCCCATCGACTAAAGTTTCTGAAAATGTATATCAATCACCCGCTTTGCAACGTAGGCACGGTTGATAAAACCGTTAAGGATACTGAGCTTATGAGGGAGTTATTAACTATTGAGGAGCAACTTGATTACAAATTTGTAATCTGCCTCGAAGGGAATGATGTGGCCACTAACTTAAAATGGGTAATGTCCTCCCAATCATTGGCTGTGATGCCCATACCTAAATATGAGACGTGGTTTATGGAAAGCACTCTAATTCCTAACTATCACTACGTGCTAATAAAGGATGACTATTCCGATTTAGAAGAGCGAATGAATTATTACATTAAGCATACCGATGAAGCCCTCGCAATAATTGATAATGCCCACCAATACATTAAACAATTCAGGAACAAGAAGAGAGAGGACTTAATTTCTTTGCTAGTACTTGAAAAATATTTCTATAAAACGGGACAAAAAGCAATTAAGGAAAATTTGAAACTTGTTTTTTGATTTTAAGGCTTAAACTTAGGGCTGGATTAAATTCGTGATACTATAATTTTGTGATTCAAAATTATTAAGACAAGCCCCTGCTTACAGTGATTCCACGTTGAAGCTATTGCTTAAAAGGAATTTCAGACCATATAACTAGAGATCCAAGGATCTTATTCCTCACCGCTTGAGCCTATAATAATAGTTTTTGTTAGGTTAACTCTGCCTTTTGCTTTAGTAAATTTCAAAAAGATCTTATTTTATTAAAAGCTATAAATCCTGCAATTTGGTACTTAAACACAAATTGTAAAAACGGAGATTAATAAACACTAAAATAATCGTTTATTAAATCTATTTATTCTAAATCTATCTGCTTGAAATAAAGAATGACTCTATGTTTTTAGGGGTAAAAGGCTAGGGCTATTTACTTGTATCTACAATCGCCCTAATTTATGTGAACCTAACCCTTAAATCATAAACCAATGAGAAAATCTTTGTTAAGAAGCAGAACTCTACTTCTATCTGCTTTGATAGCGATTACTGCTATTTTTATTTCCTGTCAGAAAGAGTATGTTGAACCAACTTCTCAAACTCAGCAAACTATTCAAAAAGCATCCGCAGTATCAATGGCTGAAGGCTTTGAAAGCGGAACCAAAACTTCTTATACTGCTGCAAGTGTAACCCTTGCAACCGGTTCATGGAATTTTACCGATGCCCTTCTTGGAAACTCAACGAGCGACAGGAAAAATGGCACAAAATCGGCACGAATTGTGAACACTGGGAAAATCACCATGCTGTTTAACTATGCAAATGGTGCTGGTACTGTAGCTGTTTATCATGCTAAATTTGGTACTGATGCTACGAGTACATGGGATCTTTATATGTCGATAAACAGTGGTTCTACCTGGACAAAGGTTGGCTCAACTATAACAACATCTTCAACTACTTTATCACAAGCAACATTTACTGTAAATCAATCGAGTAGCGTACGATTCGAAATTCGTAAAGTATCCGGGGGAACAGCTCGTATTAATATTGATGATTTTTCAATTACAGATTACTCTGCCGGTGGTGGAGGTGGTACTACCGGTGGAACGGCAACCCGTGATGACAACATGACTACGGGCAATCCTTCAGGGGCTATTGCAAGCACTGTTTATGCTACGAACTATCTTATGGCTAAATCTCAGTATACAATGTCCTATAACAACACCAAATTAACCTGTAACTGGGTATCTTGGCATTTGAGTAGTGCGTGGATTGGTTCAACTGCCCGACAGGATAATTTCAGGAACGATATTACTCTTCCAACCGGTTGGGTTCAGGTAGGTGGTACTGACTTTTCAGGATCAGGATTTGACAGAGGGCATATGTGCCCAAGTGCAGATAGAACGGGTTCGGTAACTGATAATGGTGCTACATTCTTAATGACCAACATGATTCCTCAGGCGCCAAACAATAATCAGATACCTTGGGCTAACCTTGAGAATTATTGTAGAGCCCTTGTAGATGTCGGGAATGAACTTTACATTATTTCTGGACCTTGGGGCCAAGGCGGCACAGGTTCATCAGGTCTTAAAACTACTATTTCAAGCAAGAATATTGTTGTTCCTGCCTATACCTGGAAGATAATCGTTGTGTTACCTGTTGGATCAGGTGATGTATCAAGAATCACTTCATCTACTCGAATTATTGCTATATGGATGCCAAACACTCAAACAGCAAGTAGCCAAACATGGGGTTACTATCGTAAAAGCATTGATTATATCGAGAGTCAAACAGGGTATGATTTTTTATCAAACGTTTCAACAACCCTTCAGGCTACAATTGAAGCAAAAGTTGATGCTGGAGCAATGAATTAGATTTATAAAAATTAAAGCCCTGTTTAATTAAAAGCAGGGCTTTTTTCTATATTATAATTAAGGTCTCTTAGAAAAATTATTCCTTCCTCAACCCCAATAGGTTTGCTAATGATTCAAACTCTGCTTTTGCCGAATCGAGCGAAGGGGTTTTCATCAAAGGCATAATCTGCTTGTTATTACTATCAATAAGAATAAGTCTATAATCTTTGTTAACAATATCCACAGAGCGACTTCCTCGGCTGTATGTTCGCCATGCTTTATTTGATTTTTTAATCTCAATCGTCATGTTTGATTCGAGATTGATCCATTGTCCTATTTGAATAAAACCAAATAGATTATTCGAGTATTTGAGTCGCTTTCTATCGTAATCAATCAACGTACTTGTTGATGTAAATCCAACAAATGCACCAAAGAGGATAAAGATTGGTCCTACCAATGAGAAATAGGTTAGGATTAATCCCGTAAAGAATATTGTTACACCTGCAACAGCCCCAACTGGGCCAAACGATTTATCAAGTCTATAATTCTTTATCATTTACATCTTATTAAGGTTGATAGTTGCTTTTTCATTGAATCCCAAGTAGAAATTCGTATTCTGCTAATTTAATATTTCTTTGCAGTTCGTTAATCCTCGCTAGTGCAATAACCAAGGGAAGATTTTCGAATCGATTTACATCGCTTAAGTAAAAGTAAATTAACTTTTTAGATTTTATAATGTTCGTGCTATTCATTAATAGGGACATATATTTATCAACACTTTGGGGAATCTGTATATTTTGTCCCTTTTTCTGCAATACCAGATAGCAAGCCCTTTCGCTATCGGCATTCTTTAAATTTACTTCGGAACTATTCCCCGATGATGATAGCAAACGACCCTTTATTTCATCAAGGTATTGATCAATTTCTTGAGATTTTAGCTTGATCTGATCTAGGGTAATTTTGGCATCTCCTATTGGGTGCTTCAAGTTTAATGTTTTGTATAGTGAATCGGTTTGTATGACGAAATAATCTTTGGTTTGCTTTGCCTCAGCACTGACACTAATATATTCATTAATAACCATAGAAGAGATTCTAGTCGAAGAGGTCATATAGATTAATGCTCCAGAAAGGACAACTAGAAGTAGATATGCTGTCCAACTCCTTGTTTCCTGACTTTTTCGGTATACGGAAACAAGGTAAACCGGAAGAAAACCCGCGAGAAGTATAATTTGACCAATCAGGAGGATTTCCCGAGCGAAAGGATAGTGAAGAACTTTGAATAAGGCGCCTACTATTAAAAGGGCTATTGACAAGAATGCTCCCAAGGGGAGGATCAGGCTTTTTTTCCCCTCCTGCTCTTTATAACTGGTGTAAAAGAATAGAGGAAGGAATCCCATAACAACCAATATTGTGCCTAGCATAAGTAAAACACTAGCCCCTGCTAAGTGTAATCCCATAAAGAGGGAACCCGTAACGATGAAAATAGTGCTAATAATACCAAGGAGATAAACAGTCTTTTTCATAGCTTGAAATTTTAGGTTTTCTGATAAAAGAATCTGATTCTGTAAGCTGGGGAATATCTCAGGTGATAAACCATCCATTAGTTTCTTGTATAGTTGCTCAAAGCTCATGTCTTTTGATTCATCTTGCTCAATCTGGCATCCAATATGATCGGCAAGCTCCAATCTGATGCTCATCTCCGAAAGACCTCTTTTTTCCAAATCTTCGAGGATGAAGTTGAATTCGTTGTCGGTGAGTTGTTTCATTGAGCAGGGAATGGCTGTAATATATACTGCATGGTATTGACATACTCAATGAATTCATCAAGTTTACTCTGAGCCCAACTTTGACCTTCCGTTGTTAACGAGTAGTAGATCCTAACTCGTTTACCATTACTCTCCTTTTCAGTGGTTAAATATCCCTCTGCTTCAAGTTTATGCAGTACTGGGTATAAAGCTCCAAAGGTTAACTTAATTTCACCCTTTGATAGTTCTTCTACCTTTTGGGTTATCTCATAACCGTATAGCTTTTTGTGATCCTTTAGTAGTTTAAGAACAATAGTTCTTAGAGTTCCTTTGAGTAAATCATTTGAGATCATAAGCAGAATATTATTATATAAGATGCAAATATATAATAATATTATGTATAAGCAAATTATATATAAAAAAAGTATGGTTGCAAGCCATACTCTTTTTGTAAAAACTATTTATTGATGTTTTATATCCCTGTAATTGTGAATTCAACCCTTCGGTTCTTGGCTCTTCCCTGAGATGTTTTATTAGTGTACTTTGGTTTGGTTAATCCATATCCTTTTGAAACTACCCTTGACGAAGGGACACCCATTGAAACTACGAAACTTGCGACAGATTTTGCTCTCATTTCAGAGATCGACATGTTAATCCCCGCTGCACCCACATTATCGGTATGTCCACTAATTTCAACCGTAACATTTGGGTATTCATTTAGAAATGCCACCAATGCATTGAGCGATTTAAACGAAGATGGTTTTAGCTCAGCCTTACTTGTCTCAAAATAGATATTCTCAATATCTACCGATTGACCAACTTCGATCGGTGTAACATAGAAATTTTTTGGAATCTTTGTCTTTGCAGCCACCTTTGTTAGATCTACGGGTTCAAACTTATTGTAGTAGTTGAAAACCGAGGGTATAAGATCGTAAGTATACCCAACAGGCAGTTTCAGGGTATACTCCAATTTTATCGAATCATACTTAAAAGCAGGTGATACTACACCATTTATCTTGAGTTTAACAGGAATACCCTGTTCAAGAGGTTTCTGGGTTTTAGTATTTATTACTTTACCACTGAGAATAGCCATATTGGCATCCTTGAATTCACCATAAACATTGTGTCTTATAGTTGTAGACTCAACATAGCCCGATAGATCAAGAATGTTCTCGATGGTATTGAAATCCTTCGCTGCAATAGCCGTTCTGTATTTTCGTCCGAAAGGTAACCGAATGGTGAACTCACCTGTTGCACCGTCAATATTTACACTATCAATTCGAACACCATCAATAAGTAGTTTTATGTTTGGATTCCCGACAATGGGAGTCATCGTATTATTATCCAGGGCAATGCCTTTGACCTCTATCCAAGGATTTGAAGTAACGTAAAGGTTAACCTCGCGCTCCTGGTAAACGGTCTCTTTTCTAACATTAACCGTATCCGCTTTCCCGGTAAAATTTGGAACCATTGCTCTAAAGATATATGTAGAGTCTAATGGGAGTAATACCTGATAGCTGGATGTTAATGGATCAAATTTAACAGAATCGGATATCATGCCATTGATAAATACCCTTGGCTTTTTCTCTGGTGAAATAGGTAAATTCGTTCGGGTATCAATAATCTTCCCTTTTACAAAGATGAAAGGAATTGTATTCAGATAAAGGTTTAATTTTGATTCATAGTACTCTTTGATTCCCTTTGCATCAATATCGCTCGAAACACTTGTCCAATTTTTCAATTCAGGTTTAATTGAATATTGACCGCCTAAAGGTAATAAAGCCTCGTATGAAGCAGATGTCTTATCGATCTTTAATCCAGGAAACTGCTGACCATTAACTAATATTTGATAGCTGGTATCGGCAAGCATTAGAGCTTCATTTTGCTTATTGAGAATAAGGCCTGTTACCTTTACAAAAGGATTCTCTTCAAACAGTTTTACCCGAAAGATATCTGATTTACCTAACGAGTTTGTAAGAGAGCAGTAGTATGCCCAACTTCCCTTAGCGTTTAGTTTATAGTACGAATCCCAATCTGGAGTGTTAATCGAATCAGATAATAATTCAGGTTTAGACCAATTAATATAGCTATCATCGGTGCGAGTACATTTATAAAAATCATAGCTATTACGCTTTCCATTAAAGTTTCCAGAGAAGTAAAGCGTAGTCCCATCGGAGTTAAGAAAAGGTGATTCTGCGCTCCGTCCTTTGTTCAATTCCCCTTTAAGTTCCTTTGGCTTGCTATAATTATTGTCACTCTTTTTCTTCGACACGTAAAGGGAAAGTTTTGTGCTACTATTCCTTGGTGCAAATGCTAAGAAAATGTACTCCCGATCAGGCGTAATAAAAGCATTGGCAAATTTTCCTTTATTAATCCGGGCGTAGCCACGGATATGTATTGGAGTTGGCTTACTCCAAGTCCCATCGTTAGCCTTTTCGATAAAAGAAAAACCTCGTTCTAACCAGAGTGTTCCTCTTTTATTGTAAACCCCATTTATCATATACAAAGAGCCACCATTGAGGGCTGCAAGGATTGCATTAAATCGGCCAATATTTACCTCTTGGGGGAGACGTTTTGCCTCGCTCCAAGTTCCGTCATCATTCAGGGTGCTAGACCATACATCCTGACTATTATCCCGGCCAACAGTATTTTCGGGATGGTTTACCCTTGTGAAATAAAGAGTTTTGCCATCGATGGAAAGGACTGGGTTAATTTCGGGGTATACCGAGTTAACGGTAGTACCCAGATTATGAGGGGTAAATGATGATTGTGCCTTTGCATTTATTCCAAGGAGTATGAGTCCTATTGTAATTGGCAGTATATGTTTTATAAAATTCTTCATAATAGTAGCAATTGTATTCATTATGATTTTGATTTGAAATCTATCTGTATGGCAATCCCACTGCGGATTTAACTCTTCCAAATACAATGTTCATTCCAACCCGTATATTCCCGTTTGTTGTGTAAAGCGGGTTAATGAGTGGGTAAACATTATCAGCAATCAAGTAAAACTGAAATGGCCCTGGCTTGATCATTAGGCCTACACCTAAATTGTTTATTGTCTTCTGATTATAGGATATGGTAGCAATTAGAGTAATAAATCTAGCAACACCCTGAGATAATCCAAGCGTAAATGCTGGATATAATTTCTTATTGTAAACCCCCGATGCTGAAAAGCCAATAATTGTTCTCCTGAATATTTTATAGCTTGCAGATGCATTGTACTTTGGGTGAAGGTAGGTCCGATAAGATTTTTGAACGGTATCACGGACAAAATCATCCTTAATTGAATCTAAACTTAGATCATTACCATTAATAAATCTAGAAATAAAATCAAGAGGAAAAGTCGTTTTACCATTAAGCGTATAGTTTGTGACACTATCCTTCCAATTGATATATCCTAAATCAGAGAATGCAAAGGATAAATGTAATTGATCGTTAAGTTTATAGGTAACCCCTGCACTAAGTGCAAACCCCCTGTTTTTGAAATTAGTCAAGTAGTCGGTGATGTAATTTATATCCTGTACATGATCAAAACTTGGATCTCCATTACTATTCTTTGGAATTCCAGCTGTGTTTAAAGTGGCATCAGCATTCCCTACATTTTTGTAAGTGGTTGTATCAACTTGAATATTGAAACTTTTGGGGTCAAACTGAATATTTGTCAATCCCTGAAGCAGACTAATTCTTCCTCCAAATACCCAATGATTAAACTCTTTGGCCATTCCGAAAGAATACTCGTTATAAAGGGTTGCATCAACTTTAAGGTTGCTAAAATCTAGGTTTTTTCCGATGTATGGAACATTTCCTTCGATCGGAAACGAGAAAAGTTCCCTGGGGTACATTAATGAAAGATTAAAATTGGTGCGAATCCCAACCCAATAGTAACCGTTGCGAATCTTCATCCGAAGGTGAAAAAGTTCAACATTGTTAGTCGAATTAATAAGGTTCTGTTCCTTTAGTTCGGCTAAGAATTTTGATGGGCTAACGTGCATGGAGTCATTCCTAAATTTGAGGAAATTATTTGGAACAAACCCATTCGTGATAAACTGGGTATAAAATGAAGACATACCAGGCAAACCAATACTGACAGTGTGTTCTGGTAAAATGGTGGGGTTAATATATGATGATTGAAATATATCATTCATAAAAGGGAGGGTAAGCTCCGATTGGGCTCGGGTATTAACATACAACCCAACGATAAGTATTAAAATTAATAGTCTTTTCACAGCTCTAAGTTTTAGAGTTTAGGTTTATATGTACCACTTACAAAGAAATTAGCTTTAATTCGCAACTTATCCGTTGAGAGCACTTTTACACTTTGACCAACATTTCCTAATGCAAAACGGAAGAAGATTTTCATTTTTGTTGCATGGGATATTAGATCGTATCTATCCTTTTCTATCGCGATTACTGTTGTTTTTGAGGCTATTTGATTTGAAGTACCATCTACACCCACAGTAGGGCTCTTGATTAACTGTTCTTCAACCTTATTCTCAAAAAGCCAAGTTGTATCTGGAACCGCCTCGTTAATGAAGGCAACTTGAAGATAAATATCGAAAGGAATACTGTTGAGGATTTTTAAAGAGAAGCGAATATCTGCAGTCTGAACATCAATATTGCTAATACTGTCAAGTTTTGGAAGATCCAATGCAGCCACCGAGTCGGTCATACTTATGGTTGCCCATCCATAGATGGGTATCTCCGCTTCGGTAATTAGTTTGACAGTACTTCCGTAATTTATAAAGTAATCGTGATTATCCGAATTATCCCCAAAATCGAATTGGGTACCAAATTCTGCAGAAGAGGGTGTAATATCAAACGCACTACTAATATTTGAGTTATCCCTGTTAATAGAATAAATTTTTGCTGTGTCTACTTGGTTAACTCTCTTTATAGCTGGAATAGTATTAGCTATGTTTGGCATCTGCAAATCATTTGTTTGCGATCGAGAGCTTACGAGATTAAACGGCAGGTTTTGCTTGTTATTCAGTCGAAACTGAGTAAAGGTAGCCGCTAAGGGAATTCCAAAGCTGTTTAAAAATGTAAGGTTCAGTCTAGGATCCTCTAAATGTTGTTGTACGTTAATATTCGTTGGAAAAAGATCAACATTGAATGATTGGTTATCCAGAACAAAGGAGTACTTTATTTTTCCTGTCACTCTTGAAAAAACGGGATTTACTGCTGAGACCTGGATGGATACATTATCACCTACATTAACGGGATTACTAAGAGTAGTTAATGTTCCCTCAACTCTATAGAAAAAATAATTGTACGCGTTTGATGCGGGGTAGTATGAATCTAAATGATAATCAATCAAATTAATTGTCGTGTCTTTAAATGTTCCATAATCACTAAGGTTAAATCTAAAAATAAGTGCATGATTTTGTTTATCGATCAAGGAAGAAAAAGTAATTCTACCAGCGACACTATGGTGGAAATTATTAACCATATGTATATTAATGGTTCCGCTTGAAAAATCAATTCCCTTTAGTTCTACAACTGCTCCAGCTTCAAATGTTGTTTTAATACTGTTTTCGGCAACCTGATCAAAAGAAAACGTTTGGTTTGGAATTACAATAGGGGTAGGTGGTAATCCAGGGACTGTTAAAGTATAATCAAAACTTTGATTCGGAATAGTAACTTGATCCGATGCATATCCAGCATTAATAGTATCCCGGAAAAGTAAAGAGAAGGAATGATCAGGATTTTCTTGAACTAAAGAAATGGAATCACTTTTTTCCAAAATCTCCCGTATTGATATTGAATCGTTTATTATCGGGAAAATAAATGAAGTTGTGATAGGATCAATTGCTATGTTATCGAAGTTAGAATAGTCGTAGCATCCCGTCAAACCAATTAGTAAAATCCCAAACCATTTAGCAATTTTGGTTTTCATATATATGGTAGTTAAGTTGCAATGTTCATTTGTACGAAAAAAAGATTGGAAAGATTGAGTATTCAACCATCCAATTTAGACATTTTTTTTTGTTCATCAACTTTATCGTTTACTAGTATTAAGTTAAATGTGTTTTGGCGTCATTGCGAGTCCCGATTTATCGGGACTCGCAATGACGGATTTGACATTGTCTGCTTAACATAACACTAGTAACAAAGAAGGAGGGTGTAAACCCTCCTTCTTTGTTGAAATTTTATGTATCGATTAATAGAACTTAGAGCGCTGGTCTTTAATTTCAGCATTTTTCTTTAAAGCCTCGTATGCTTCGTAGTAAGCACGGGAAGCGAAAGTGCCAGTCATTCTATTTTTTTCTGCTACGAAATCTCCTTCGCCCTTATTTATTGCAGTTACGCTAAGTGCAAAAACACCAGAATTACCTACAATAGGACCTTCAATTTTTCCTTCTGGGCTTATTGCGGCTACTGCAATTACCGATGGTTCTACTCCTGCATTAGGTAAAGAGAATGAACTAAAGGATACCTGATTTGCTTGTTCAACTTTTGAACCAATATTCTGTGCAATCGACTCAATATTTTGTGAGCCTTTCATTGCGGTCTGAATCTTTTTGGAAAGAAGTTCACCTTTCTTTTCATTGATCACCTTCAGTTTTATCTCTTCTTTTACTTGGGCAAGTGGTGCAAAACCTTCTTCGCGAGTTTCACTTAACGATGCAACTACAAAGTTTTCGCCAAGTTCATAAACGTCAGATACACTCCCTTTTTTAGATTTGAAAGCCCAACGAATGATCTCTCTTGGATTATCAAGCCCAGCGATTTTACGATCATTTTCCAAAAGGTTTGATGCAATGCGCTTGGTTAATTTCTTGCTATCGGCTGCCTTTATGAAAAGTTCTCTAGTTGTATTTGTTCCGGCAAACTGTGAAGCTTCAGCAAATATCGACTGAATAGTCTTAGAACTAGCAATGACTTTTCTCTCAACAACTGCAACTTGAACTTTTTTAACCTCTTTACCTTTGTCAGCTATATTGATAATGTGAAATCCATATTGAGTTTCTGCAATTACATTATCGCCCTTTTTACCTTTAAAGCAGGCATCGTTGAATGGTTTTACCATCATCCCGTCGCGGAACCAACCTAGTTCACCACCTTTATCCTTAGAGCCTGGATCGTTAGAGAATTCTTTCGCTAACTTTTCGAAGCTACCACCTTTTTTTAGAATGGCAAGTAAACTATCAGCAGTTGCCTTTGCCTCATTAACGGCCTCTTGAGTCTTTTGCTTTGGGCTAATTAAAATATGACGAGCTTTTACGGAATCAGGCATATAATTGATGCTAGCAAGTCTTACAAGTTTAAAACTATTGCCATCAGAAATAGGACCAATCATATCACCCAGTTTAGCTACAAAGGCCCAATTATTAATGTCTTGAGGGAGTTCTCCTTCTTTATAGTTTTTGCCATCAAATGGGGAGTCGGAGTTAAGCGTTGCATACTGTTTAGGATCTGCTGCACTTTGGAACTCTCCTTTGATGCTATTAATAAACTCTTCAGCTATTTTTTTATCTTCGTCGGATGGACGAATAGGGAATATTACATATTCAATATCTCTCGAAGCTTTCTGTTCGAAATCTTGCTTATGGGAATCGTAGTATTTAGTTAAATCTGACTCAGTATAATTAACTGAAGCATCTGTAACCGTTGAGAATGGCACACTAGTATATGCAAAATCAACCTTGGTAGTTCTATCGTTTAACGATCTTTTTGACTCAAGACTTGTGGCGTATAGTCCTTTTCGAATCAAGTTCGTGTACTTTGTAAAGATACGTTCGGTCTTAATCTCGTTCTCGACGTATAACCAAATTGTTTTTTGACGACCTGATGGATCTGAATCCATATTCTTAAGGAACTGAATAATTGCGGCTTTATTTATTTCTCCTGTTTGAGGATTTCCAAAAAGTTGCTGTACCATTGGGTGAATATTACGACCTTGAACCATATCAAACAGTTCATCGGGATGTAAAGCCAACCCTAAATCATCGTATTGATCTTCCATCACATTCTCCCTAACAAGCTGTTGCCAAACCTGTTCACGTAAACCCTCTGAGGTTTGCTCATCGAGACTGCTTTTACCTGAGAAAAGTTTATTGATTTCATAAATTTCTTCAACTTTTCCTTGGTAGAGCTGGTAGGGTACTGATTTCCCTGCAATTTTAGCTAGTTCGTGTTCCGAGTTTGCAAATATCGATTTACCTGGTTTTATGAAATCACCTAGGATGAACGAAAAAAGTGCTATTCCAATTACAACTGCCAAAAATACACCCGCTTTGTTTCTTAGTTTCTCTAGTGTAGCCATTTAAATTCTTATTTAGTTCTCTTTTAATTACATTTTTTTGAAGCTACGAATATAGCAATTTTAGTTTTTGAGTTTCAAATGTCGAGCTCCAATTTTTAAAAA
>JAYTVX010000046.1:0-6575 GCA_043743775.1 Bacteroidales bacterium
GCAAAGAAACCATCCTTTAAAAGGTTATGCTCAGGAGTGCTATGCAGCTGAATTGCCTCAACTCCACAGTGGTGATTCGTCAGTAGGAGTCCTTTTGCAGAGATAAGTTCTGCTGTACAGCTCCCATCATCGAGTTGAACCACTGCATCCTTGATGCTCGAATGATTAATACTATAAATATCTTCGGCTGTGAGTTTAATACCTCGAGCCTCCATTTGGGCCATGTTCTGGGTAATGAGATTTATCAACCACATCCCTTCATCAGCCATACTAATTTGCCAAGCCAGTAGAAACGATAATATAAATGCTACCTTTTTCATACTCTTATTTTTAAATTTTTCCCTTTAATATTCATTTTATATGATTGTCCGTAGTAATACCTAAATATACAACAAACAGTCTAAACTGTCATTCCTACGAATGCAGGAATCTATTTTTTTGTAGATTCCGGGACTTAGCCCGGAATGACAAAAGAATGAGTTTTATCAATAGGCCTGATAACGGATAGCCATCATTATATACTCCAATACTTAACTCTTGCTTTTTGGCTTTATGCAATAAACAAATAATGCTCCAAAACCGAGTAAGGCCAGAAGAAAACCAACAAAACGCATATTTGAGGTTTTAGCAACTGATGTCATCTGTTTTGCATTGAGATCCCCGCTAAGATATTCTATAGCAGGAAGTTTGCTGTAGTGCCATTGCCCAATGACGGTTCCTTTATTCATAAGTATTAATCCAGGATTTGACCGAATCATCGTTTTAAGCATCGTGCCATCTGCATTCAGGAACGGATAGGCTGCTCCCGTTTTTAATATAAAAGCATCAATTTCTCCTTGAGTTGATTCCGTAACACAAGCAAAGCCATACCCTAAACTTTTTGCTTTAAAGTATAGTTTATTAAGTTGAACAACCGATTTTGTGTCCGTTTTGTCGATGCGATAGGCTACAAGCAAAAAATAGTAGTTTGGATAAGATAGTATGCTATCGGTTATATCTTTTCCATTGGTAGACATCAATACAAAGCTCTCGATGGGAACAGAATACCCTTTTTGAATAAGCTCCGATTTTGAGTCTACATACTTCCATGTGGAATCCTGCCAAGGAATATTATTCTCATTAAATTCCTTAACAATTCCATCCTTCTTGTAATAAAGTGTCGATTTATAAATATCTACAGCTGCGCCTTCTGGAATCTTCATGGATTCGGGAATATTCGCTCCAATTCTATAAGGCCTAAAGTCGAATAAAGGTAGACGAGTATATCCTATATAAGAAGGTAAAAATGCGATAAGCAAGAGTAAAACGAAGACAATTATTTCCTTAAGTCCTGTAATCCAAGAAGTGAGCCGCGATCTACCTCTAAAGAGTATAATTGCAGCAATAAAAAATATTATGTTTTTATAGAATGTCTCCCAATTGGTCAGCTTAACTGCATCACCAAAACAACCACAATCGTGCACTGGATTGAAAATCGCTAATACAAGGGTTAATGGTGTGAAAAATAGCATAAAAAGGAAAGCTCCCCAAACTGCCAATCGAAGCCTTATTCCAAAAAGCAGTAAAAGCCCAATACAAAGTTCGGCAACACAACTTATGAATGATAGTACCAAAGAAAGTGGTTCAAAAAAATCGACATTGAATGCTTTAAAGTAATCGTCGAGTTTATAGGCAAATCCAAGCGGATCGACCCCTTTAACAAAACCCGAGAAAATAAAAAGGAAAGCAAGCAGATAGCGGCAAACAATGATGATATTTTTCATAGTTTAAGACTTTTCAATAATTATTCTATTACGCTCTATTTCTAAAGGTTATCATCCAAAAGAGATTGAATCTAAGGATTTAAACACAAATTCGTCATTAGAGAACAAATAAACTACCTCGCAGCAGAGCTGTCGAGGTTTTGTCTGAAAATATTTATCAATCGCAGCAAAACTGCGAGAGATATCACCCCAGTGATCCCTCGGCTACGCTCGGGATCAGTTCAACTAAATAATTTTGTTTCACAAAATTAAAGTCTCACTGATTTAATACCGGATCGACAATAAAATCTAAACATTTAGCAAGTTTCGGTTTAATATTAGCAGCAATTAGGAGCAGCTAATTGCTGTTTTAACGTTTTTTTTATGTAAAACCCAATTATTAAACTAATTGCCACAGCTAACATTACTGTACAAACAATTGAGCCTTCAAATCCAAATTCACCACCATTAATTGATCTATTACCTAAAAGATTGACCTTCAGCATTGATTCGATTTTTTGACCACTAACAGAATAACCTAAGATTGGTCCTTGAAGATAGTTCCAAAATAGATGAAGACTAATTGGAAGCCAAAGGTTTTTTGTAAAAATATATGTTGAGCCCAAGATGACTCCTGCAAGGAGTAGATTAATCATTGCAAGCCATGATAGATTAAAGTTTAATGCATGAAACAACGCAAATATTACAGCACTTATCCACAACGCCCAATACTTATTCATTGAAGTCATTAGGTTATTTAAGATATATCCGCGAACAAATATTTCCTCATTCAAGGCCACCATTATAAAAAGTAAAAAACTAAGGAATAGAGAGTAAACATCTACATGAACAAATATAAAATCAACATAATTAAAGGCATAAAGTATTAGGGAACCTCCACCAATTATTGCAAGAGCAATTAAGAAACCAACAAGTATTTCCTTAAATCTATTCTTCAGGGAAAAGCCCATTGATACTATTGATCTCTTATCAACTAATCGCCTGTAGATGTAAACAACAATAACCAAAGATAGAATACCAAAGAATTGTATAATCAAAAGCTGCTTTACACTTAAATCATTAAGGGCACTAATGTTAGTCAGCGGTACTTTTGCAATTAGCATTCCAATAAACTGAAAAATACCTCCCAGCATTAAAAAGGAGATAATTGCCAAAACAATTCTAGCCCAAACGGGAAGATTGGATTTACTTTCTATAGCTAAAGGTTCTTCTGTCATGTCTTTTTTATTCTTGATTGATTTTACAATCAGTGAGAAATTAAATTATTCCCTCAACCCTATCAATGATAAGTTTAAATATCTCATCGGGTTTCTTTATGCTATTATCATCATTGTAACATTTTATAATCTGAAAATTTGAATCCATTTTTTCCTGTTTCAGATAGATTTGGCGAACCCGTTCCTGAAATGAAAGATCCTTTTCATGAATATCCTCTTTCCCCATCAAATAATCACGATCGTCACCATTCCTGTTTTCCGTCAACCGGTCAACTGTGAATTGGAATGGTACATCAAGGAAAAGGTTTAAATCGGGTCGAGGAATTTTATAGTAATCAAACTCTAGATCAACAATCCATTTCCTTAATCGAGCCTGTTCATTTTCGTTACTAAGTTTCGCACATTGAAACCCTACATTGGAATATACATACCTGTCGAGAATTACAATTTCTCCCTCTTCGAGCCAGGTTGAAATCATTTTTGAGGCATCCATCCGATCGCAAGCATAAAGCAAAGCGACAACGTAAGGGTCAACCTGATCCACATCACCCAATTCACCCCGAAGGAATCGAGCAATCATCTCACCAAAAAAGGGTGAATCCATGCGAGGGAAATGCAGGTAGCTATTCTTAACCCCATTTCTATTTAAATATTCTGACAACAAACGAATCTGTGTTGATTTCCCAGCACCATCCAGCCCTTCAATTACGATTAAAGCCATACTTTTATTGGTCTTATGTTTCAAATGCTACTTTTCAAAGGCTAATTAGGGTAGATGTTGTAAATCTTTACTAATTTTAAACCGTAATTAGCGAATTGAATAAAGCTTAAATTGCTCTGCAAGATAGAAAAAAATGGAAAAAATCGGTTCATTATTTCAAGGAAGACAAACATTATTAAGTCATGGGAAATTAATTGACATTTCCAAACCATTGATAATGGGCGTTATTAACGTAACCTCCGATTCTTTTTTTGAGGGAAGCCAATTCCGAATGAGGTCTAGAATTGCCCGAAGAGCCGAGCAGATACTTCTTGAAGGAGGGAGTATAATTGATATTGGGGCCTGCTCAACCCGCCCGGGTTCAATACCTGTTGAAGAGGCTCAAGAGATTAGACGATTAACTAGGGCTTTATCGGTGATTCGTAAGAAATTCCCCGAGGCGATTATCTCCCTCGACACCTACAGGGCAAATGTAGTTAAGGTAATGCATGCAAATTTTGGAATTGATATCGTAAACGATATATCAGCTGGCGAACTTGACCCCAATATGTTTCAGACCGTAGCCGATCTAAAGATAATCTATGTTTTGATGCATATGCAAGGAACGCCCAAGGATATGCAGGAAAACCCACACTATGAAAATGACATTATTAAAGAACTATTTGGTTTTTTTACAAAAAAAGTTGAAAAGTTAAAACTTGCCGGGGTAAAGGATATAATTATTGATCCTGGTTTTGGTTTCGGCAAAAATGCCGATCACAACTATAACCTACTAAAAAACCTTGAATCATTTAAAGTGTTTGAACTACCAATTCTAGCAGGCCTATCTCGTAAATCGATGATCTACAAGCAGCTCAACACTTGCCCCAGTAATGCTCTGAATGGCACAACTGTTCTGAATACCATTGCAATACAAAACGGTGCTAAAATATTGAGAGTTCATGATGTTAAGGAGGCGGCAGAGGTAATTAAGCTTACCGAGTTTATAAAATATCAACCGGGGGTGAAATAAGGTTAGTTGACAGAAGTCGGAAGTCAGAAGATAAAGATTAAAAGTGAGAAGTGAGAAGTTAAAAGATATAAGACATTGATCAAAGGACAAATGGTAAATAAAACCCACAACATACAGTAAATAACCTTCAACAAAATAATTAATTCAACTTTTCCCAATGCTCCATACATTCATTTTTACATTTATCACGTTTAGGGTACTTGATGTAATCGATATATTTCTGGTTGCTTTCCTGCTTTACCAAATTTATATGCTTATAAGAGGTACCGTTGCTATAAATATCTTTATCGGAATATTTGTTCTTTATATTATTTGGCTTGTAGTAAGAGTTCTTAACATGGAACTTTTAAGCAGTATATTAGGACAGATTATTGGTGTTGGGGTAATTGCTCTTATCATCGTCTTTCAGCAGGAGATTCGTCGTTTCCTACTATTTATTGGAACCCGATACCTATCCAAAAATCGCTTTTCGATTGAAAATTGGCTCTTCCCCAAGCAAAAGAATCTTGTTGCACCGGTGAACATCGAGGCTATTGTAAAAGCCTGCAGAAATATGTCGGAGTCAAAAACAGGTGCACTCATTGTAATCGCCCGAAAGTCAGAACTCCAGTACTACGCTGAAACAGGTGATATTATTGAAGCAGATACATCAAGCCGATTAATTGAGAATATTTTCTTCAAGAATAGCCCACTTCATGATGGTGCGTTAATCATTGTGAATGATAAAATGCGTGCAGTACGATGCATTCTTCCTGTAACTGAAAATTTGAATGTACCTGCTCATTATGGGATGAGGCACCGAGCAGCCCTAGGTATTAGCGAGCATACCGATGCTCTAATCGTTGTTGTTTCGGAAGAAACAGGGAAAATCAGCTTTGGTTTTGAGGGTGAAATAAAGTATGGTATTTCGAGCATGGAACTACGACAACTTCTTGAAGAGCATCTATTATCAGATTCCGAGAATCAGCGTAAATAGATTAGACTTAATTTATTGGTTGAAGGGTTCCGAGTTTGCTCTTTTCACTTTTCATTTTCCACTTTCTTCTTAAGCTTGATCTTCTTTTCCTTACCATGCATCAGTCGTTCTATATTCTTCTGATGGGTGAAAAGCATCAATATTGCGAGGATAAAAGCAAAAATTACCAAAGAAGGGTACTGGGTACGATATAAGAAAATAAGAATGGCTGGGAAAGAGAAGCCAGCTATCATAGAGCTTAACGAAACATACCTGAAAATCAAAAGGGTAACCACCCAGATTAGAAACACAAAAAGAGCCCCATAAGGATGTATTGCGAAAACAACACCGGATAAGGTTGCAACACCCTTACCTCCTCTAAAGCCTGCTAAAATTGGGAAAATATGACCAATCATGGCCGCAAGGCCAAGATAAAGCTGAAAGTTTACAAACAGACCTGTTTCAGGGATATAAAAATTCGTTAAATAGAGTAATTTGACGGCAAAGAAACCTTTTAAAATATCGATGATAAAGACTGGGATACCGGCTTTGGCTCCCAGTAACCTCATAGCATTAGTCGCACCAGCATTACCGCTACCATAATCGCGAACATCTATACCATAAAAATATTTACCCACCCAAACCGACGTAGGGATCGATCCAATTAAGTACGCTAATAGGATAATCAGTATTTTATAAACATCCTCTATAACCACAATCCCAAATTTTTTCGCAAAATAGAGAATAATTTTGCTAGAATCAAAGAAAAAAACACACCGCAATTATTATCAATAGATTATATCATCTCAGCAGAGTTTGAATTTTCATAACAAATTAATAAATACTTGAAATCAAGCAAGAATGTTATTAAACAATTTTTATTAATCGCTTTTTTTATATTTTTGTT
>JAYTVX010000047.1:0-1571 GCA_043743775.1 Bacteroidales bacterium
GATGGAACTGAGTATGCAGTTATACTTCCACCGTGAAGTCGCATTATCTGCCTCGAAAGGCTCAATCCAATACCCGAACCTTTAGGTTTGGTAGTAAAGAATGGAATAAATATCTTATCGAGCACCTCGGGTAGAATACCCACACCATTATCAACCACTTGTATTGTAACTCTACCACGTTTATTTAGGAATGCTTTCATGGTGATTTGAGGTTTTTCAGCTCCTTCAAGTGCATGAATAGCATTTTTTAGGATATTGATAATTACCTGTTCAAGGAGTTCAACATCAACTGAAAATTCGATATCTTGAGGATCAATCTCGTTATGGAACGAAATCCCTGATTGAGTGATCTCTTCATTCATCAGCGGGATTATATTGTTAAAGATATTTTTGACAGTAGTAATCCTGAAGTTGGGTTTAGGTATTCGGGTTAAATTCCTATAAGTATTAACAAAATGTAGTAGTCCTGTACTTCGCTTACTAATAGTTTGTAATCCTTGCTGGATCTCTTGAATGGTCTCGGGGTCTAAATTTGAAGCTGGTTCTTCGGGATTTAACTCCTGAAGATTTTTGATCATCATATCAATGGTTGACGAAAGCGAGGCGATTGGTGTAATTGAGTTCATAATCTCATGGGTGAGTACGCTGATCAATTTCTGCCATGCTTCGGTTTCCTGCTCTTCCAAAACGCTCTGGATGTTCTTTATGGTTGCAAGAACAATTATTTTATTGTGAATCTTAAATTCGGTGCTATTGATTGCAAGTTGAAGTAAATCATCCTCTTGCTGTACCTTGATTAGAGCACTTTCACCTGGAGTGATATTCAATAGTTTTTCAACCAACTCATTGCTGATTTGATAAAGTTGTTTTACATTTTTAAGCCCGCTAAGTTGAAAAAGTTTCTTAGCGGCTTTATTAATCATTTCAACAGTACCATCCTTCTGGTATGCAATTATACTTACATCGATATTTTGAACAATACTCTGTAAATAATGGAAGTGCTCCTCTTTTTCGGTTCGTACATTTTGAAAATCCTTAATAACATCGTTGAATGCTTTATTCAGCTCATCGAACGACGAACCCATACCTTCCATTTGAAATGAGCGAGTAAATTCGCTAAACCTTATGGATTCTAAGAAACTTGCTAAATCACGATTAGTTTTATCAATATATTTGAATAGAGCATAAAGTTGAATGAAAATAAAAACTCCAATCAGAGCAGGGGTAATGAAAAATTGTTTCCAAGTGAAAACGAGAAGAAATATTGATATTGCAATTAGCGTTATTCTGATAATTGCATTAATTCTAAAGTTTCTATAAATCATACTTTTCCATTCTTCGGTACAACGATGTACGAGTAATACCTAGTTCGTTTGCAGCTTGGGTAATATTACCTTGCGATTGCTTAAGCACTTTATTGATTATTGCTTTTTCAACCTCTTCAAGATTATTATTATCGATATCTCCATCAGCAGCAATTCCTTGTTTTGTAGATGAAAAAAAGAAATCATCGGGTTGCAGAATATTTGAGTCACTCATAATTATTGCTCGTTCAATTGCATGCTGGAGTT
>JAYTVX010000048.1:0-2287 GCA_043743775.1 Bacteroidales bacterium
CTATCCAAAAGATAAGGAGGCAAATGTAATACTCGACCTAGTTCATGGTATTTACAGCTACGATGGCAAAGTTATTTGGGCATCAATTAGGGTTGAGAACGATTCTACTATTACAGGTTACAGACAAACCAATGGTTGGGCACGAAATAGGTATATCTACTTTGCCATTAAGTTCTCAAAACCATTCAAATCATACGGATTAAAGAATGATGAAAAAGAGATGTACCGAGGATTCTGGCGTCGTTGGCAGATGGATAACAACTTTCCAGAACGCTCGGGGCATAAGGTAAAAGCGTACTTCTCATTCGGAAATATCGAAACACTTGAAGTAAAAGTGGCCATTTCGGGGGTAAGTGCTACAGGTGCAATTGAGAATCTAAAAGCCGAAGGAGAAAATAAAACCTTTGATTCAGCATTAGCAGATGCCCAAGAATTGTGGAATAAGGAGTTAGGAAAGATTAAGATTGAAGGCACCAATGATGAAAAAACTAACTTCTATACCGCGCTTTACCACTGTATGATTTCACCTAATATTTTTAACGATGTTGATGGAAATTATCGTGGCTTAGATGGTAATATTCATCAGGCTGATGGGTTTACAAACTATACCGTTTTCTCGCTTTGGGATACATTTAGGGCCTTTCATCCATTAATGACACTTTTAGAGCCAACAAAAGCCAGCGATATGGTAAACTCAATGCTTGAGCATTACAAGCAAAGCGTTCATGGGATTCTGCCCATTTGGTCGCATTGGGGAAACGATAACTGGTGTATGATTGGCTACCACGCTGTTTCCGTTATTGCTGATGCTTATATGAAAGGTCTTAAGGGTTTTGATAGCGAATTAGCATTAAAGGCTATGGTTAGCAGTGCAACTTACGGAAAATACGATGCAATTGATGATTACATCAAGTATGGTTATGTACCCAAAGAGCGCAGTTCCAGCTCTGCATCAATTACTCTTGAATACGCCTACGACGATTGGACAATCTACCAAATGGCAAGCAAAATGGGTAAAACAGTTATTGCAGATACATTTAAGAAAAGGGCGATGTCGTACGCCAACATTTTCGACACTAAAACTGGATTTGCTATAGCAAAGGGTAAGGACGGCAAGTTCTTAACCCCTTTCGATCCTCTCCAGACGCACGACATGGGCTATATCGAAGGAAATGCTTGGAACTATAGCCTTTTTGTTCCCCATGATATCAGCAATCTCATTGCTCTATCAGGAGGAAAGCAAAAATTCATTCAGCATCTTGATTCACTTTTCACAATGACTCTACCTCCAAAGTATTACGAGAATACCGAGGATATCGATAAAGTTGGCTTAATGGGAAACTATGTACATGGCAATGAACCAAGCCATCATGTTACATATATGTACGTTTTCGCAGGACAGCCATGGAAAACACAAGAGATTGTTCGAACGGTGATGAACAGAATGTATTTGAACAAACCCGATGGACTTTGCGGAAACGATGATTGCGGGCAGATGTCGGCTTGGTATATCTTCAGCGCAATGGGATTCTATCCAGTCTGCCCGGGGAGTAATCAGTATATTATAGGAGCGCCTTATCTACCCTATCTTCAGGTTAATTTAGAAAATGGAAAAACGCTGACCATTAAAGCTGATCTAGTAAGTGATGAGAACAAGTTTGTTCAGTCTGTTACTTTAAACAGCAAATCATTAAACAGAGCTTATATTACTCATGATGAACTAATCCAAGGTGGGGAGTTGATTTTTAAGATGGGAAAAAAACCGAATAAGAATTGGGGAATCGATGTAAAGGATATGCCTTATTCATTCAATAAACAATAGCATTGATTGTATTTAACCCCCTCCGAGTTTTGAGCTCTGAGGGGGTTTTTAATTCGTAATTATCTACCTGAAAACAAACAGATAATTTTAATCATTTATTTGATTTAACGAATTCATTTTTGCAATAACTTGCTAACCGAATAATAAAATACATGCTTTATATCTATGTTGAAGAACAACTAAATACATGGCATTTTTCATAGGTATAATCAATCAAGAGGTATTATTTTGTGATAATAAAAATTTAAAAATCCATATTATGCAATTATCACATATTGAACACATTGGAATTGCTGTTAAAAACCTTAACGAGGCAATCTCCTTTTACGAAAAGGCCTTTGGCCTAAAATGTTATAACATCGAAGAGGTAAAAGAGCAGAAAGTTAAAACGGCTTTCTTCATGGTTGGTCAAACAAAAATTGAGCTACTTGAGTCAACCGATCCCGAAGGTCCAATCGGTAAGTT
>JAYTVX010000049.1:0-9916 GCA_043743775.1 Bacteroidales bacterium
CTTATCACCAGTTTCGATGCATCAAAATTTAAAACAAAGTTTGCCTGTCAGGTAAAAAATTTCGATCCAACAAATTACTTCGACCGTAAGGAATCAAGAAAACTTGATCCTTACGCTCAATTTGCCCTTGTGGCTGCTGATGAAGCGATGAAGGATTCAGGTATTGATCTTCAAACTATCGATGTTGATAGGGCCGGAGTAGTTTGGGCATCAGGAATTGGTGGATTGCAAACGATTACAGAAGAATTGAGAGGCTACTTCGCGGGAGATGGGACTCCGCGATTTAGTCCTTTCTTCATTCCTAAAATGATTGCGGACATCGCCGCTGGACATATTTCGATGAAGTACGGTTTTCGTGGGCCAAATTTTTCAACCGTTTCAGCATGTGCATCATCAACCAATGCTCTAATTGATGCATTCAACCTTATCCGACTAGGAAAGGCTGATGTATTTATCACTGGAGGATCTGAAGCATCTGCTACTGAGATTGGTATAGGAGGGTTTAACTCTATGCAGGCTCTCTCAACCAATAACGATGAGTACAAGTCTGCCTCACGTCCTTTTGATGCAACCCGCGATGGTTTTGTCATTGGTGAAGGTGGTGGTGGTCTTATCCTCGAAGAGCTCGAGCATGCAAAAGCAAGGGGTGCTAAAATTTACTGCGAGATGGTTGGTGGAGGTATGACTGCCGATGCTTACCATTTAACAGCTCCTCATCCCGATGGGCTTGGCGCTCGTAATGTAATGTTACGTGCTCTTGAAGATGCTCATATGAAACCAGAAGATATCGACTACATAAATGTACATGGTACTTCTACTCCTCTTGGAGATATTGCTGAGCCAAAAGCAATTTTATCGGTATTTGGTGAATGGTCTTATAAACTCAATATAAGCGCAACGAAGTCTATGACAGGTCATTTACTTGGTGCCGCTGGAGCTGTTGAGTCTATAATCTCTATTCTTGCAATGATCAAGGGTATTATTCCTCCAACGATCAACTTCAAGAATCCAGATCCAGAAATTGATAGCAAACTGAACTTTACTTTTAATAAAGCACAAAAGCGTGAAGTTAGAGCTGCTTTAAGCAATACTTTCGGGTTCGGTGGACATAATGCATCCGCAATTTTCAAAAAATACTCCGAGTAAACTAAGTGATTTCTCAGCTCTTTAGGCGGATCCAAAAAATTAGAGTTCCCTCCGGGGACAGGGATTTTTATGATCAGCTGAAAAAGATTTTTGAAATTTCTCCTAGAAACTTAGATTTATACAAGTTAGCTGTCGTTCACAAGTCAGCATCTATACTTTTGCCTAGAGGTAAGCGTGTTAACAATGAACGCCTAGAGTATCTAGGTGATGCCGTTCTAGATGCAATTGTTGCCGACTACCTCTTTTCGCAGTTCCCCAATCAAAAGGAAGGTTTCCTTACAAAAATGCGCTCAAAAATTGTAAGCAGAACCAGCCTTAACCAGCTTGCAATCGACATGGGACTCGATAAACTTATTGTCAGTCAACCTAACAGCCAAAATCCACAGAAAAATATTTACGGCAATGGGCTCGAGGCTCTTATTGGGGCAATGTTTATCGATCGTGGATTTCATTTTACCAGCAAATGCGTTGTAAACTCAATTCTCGAAAAATATATCGATCTAGATAATCTTCAGCTCACTGAGAACGACTATAAGAGTCGTATTTTTGAGTGGGCACAAAAGAATAAACTTACATTGCAGTTTCAAAATCTGGAAAATCCCCCAACCAATGGCTATAACCCACATTTCGTTGCCACCATTGCGCTAAATGATCAGCTATTGGGTGAAGGGCATGGATCATCAAAAAAAGAAGCAGAACAAAATGCAGCCATGGAAGCGCTAACTAAAGTGGATGACATTCCCTTGAATCAACCTACTCCCCCCGTCGAAGAACTATAACCTCTTTCTATTTAAATATCTTATCCTATTGCTAAAAGAGCTATTTTAGCTGTATCAATTTAAATTCATTGAAACAGAAAAAAATTCATCGACTAAATGGGAACCACGAGCTCCCTTTCGCATTGATTGCTCTTTCGTACCCCGAAAGCCTTCTGAAAACTGCGTGGAATCTAAATAATAAACTCCAAATCAATCTGCGAGAATCCGAACTTCTTATACAATCCAAGGATAACCCACTTTATACTTTCCCAGTTTTTTGTGATCGCGCATCATCAGAAGTCCTCTATTTTAGTTTAATGTCAAATAAATCATCCAATAATCTACTTATAAAAGAGCTGCCAAACATTGATTTTATTCTCGAAATTTCCGGAGAAATCAAAAAATCAACTATACTGACAATAATAAAAGAGGTGAAGCAGATTCCCGGAATTATAGCTGCAATTGAAATCAATTCCGAGAAGATAAAACGTAATACCGCTTTTTATCCTTTCTAAAAAGTAGAAAAGGTGATGAAACTCCACAGAGCAGGGATTGTGGAATAAGGCCCTTTAGATCCTTCCTCTAAACTCGGATCTACTAAATAATTCGGTGCCATAAAATTATAGCCTCACTGATTATATTTTCTGCTTTTCAACCATAACTATAAACCAATGAAGCTATTCAAGTGTTATATCTAAATCTACAAAAATTCATCCCATCTTTAAGTTCCTGATGTAAAAGCAAATCAGCACTAAGCGAATAGGATCGAAAATCTGTTAAACTATGTTAAGCCTAGTTGTGAGCAATTCTTAAAAACTAACTTTGTTGATATGAGCAGAAAGTTAATCTGGATTTTAACCATCTTCATTTCCCTTGCTTCTTTTGGATTAATAATAGTACAATCCAAATGGGTGAGAATTGCTATTGATGTTAAGCAGGAACAGTTTGTTCAATCGGCCAATTTAGCACTGAAAAGTATAATAAATGAGGTTGATCGTCAGGAAACAGTTTATCAAATTGTTGGTGAAAATAAACCTTTTTCAACCATCAGTTCAACAGGAAATCCACGACAAACCTACAGCACAAGCATATTAAATCAGACACGAAGTGGCTTTCGAACGCTTCAAAAAAACAGGGAGGTTTTTATTATCAATCAACTCGATTCCCTTAAAATCCCTAGCATTATAAACATTAACTCAAAAGACTCGATAATCATTAATAAAACAGGCAAAATTAACCGTAATAAATTCAATGATTCAAAGTTCTCCGAATTAAGCCTTAGCCTTGGATTAGATAAGAAACTCTTAAATAAAACAGTATTTGTAGAGAATACTGTTGATAACCTGGTTCGAATTGAGCAACCTATCGAAAAACGTATAACAAAAGAGGCGCTCGACACGATAATCCGATTAGAACTGCTTAGAAAAGGTATCATTACAAAATTCGAATATCGAGTTTGCAATGAACAGGATAGTACGGTATATAAATCAAAGAAATATAGCAAGCATATAAAAGGTCTATTTCTAAAAGATCAACTTTTTCCTAACGACTTTTTTGCTCGAAGATTTTTTCTTAACATTTACTTCCCTAACCAGCAATCGTATATCCTTAGTTCTATTGGAGTAATGGCCGTGTCAACGTTACTGTTAACACTAATCATCATTTTCAGCTTCTCAACCACCATATTAATCATCTTTAGGCAAAAGCGACTTTCAGAGATTAAAAGTGATTTTGTGAGTAACATGACTCATGAGCTAAAAACTCCAATATCAACCATTTCGTTGGCGGCTCAGATGCTTAATGACAAAAGCATTCCTGTTGAAAGAAAAAATCTGGGCTACCTAGGAGGTGTAATTGCCGATGAAAGCAAACGGCTTGGGTTACAAGTCGAAAAGGTGCTCCAAATGGCAATTTTTGAAAAAACTAAACTAAAGCTAAAACTTAAGGATATTGATCTCCATCTGATAATCGAAAAAGTTGTTTCAAATTTCTCGATTCAAATTGATAACGCAGGAGGGAAACTTAAGTGTGAACTTTTAGCCTCCGATTCGATCTGCTTTGCTGATGAAATTCATATCACTAACGTAATTAACAACCTACTCGATAACGCGTTAAAATATCGGAATGGAACCCCCAATATAATTTTAACTACCCAAACAGCTACAAACGGAATAATAATTGCAGTGAAAGATAATGGGATTGGGATTAGCCACGATAATCTAAAAAGAATTTTTGATCAGTTTTACCGAGTACCCACTGGAAATATCCATAACGTAAAAGGATTTGGGCTCGGCTTAAGCTATGTAAAAAAGATTACCGAAACTCATGGTGGAAAAATCTGGGTTGATAGTAAGATCGGTGAAGGAAGTGTATTCTCAATATACCTGCCAAAAGCAGGCCCAAATGACAAAATTCAATAACGCTAAAAAATTAAGCGATGGAAAATAGAATAGTAAGAATCTTGCTTGCAGAAGATGATGAAAATTTAGGAGTACTACTTAAAGAATATCTTCACGCCAAGGACTTCGAGGTTGATCTTTACAAGGATGGAGAAAAAGCCTATAAGGGGTTTCAGAATAAATACTATGACATCTGTATACTCGATGTGATGATGCCTTTAAAGGATGGATTCACCCTTGCCCGCGACATCCGAATGTCCAACAGCACTATGCCTATTCTTTTTCTTACTGCAAAATCGATGAAAGAGGATGTTATTGAAGGCTTTTCACTCGGCGCGGATGATTACATGACTAAACCATTTAGCATTGAGGAATTGTTGATGCGAATAGAGGCCATTCTCCGGAGAACACGAAAGGATTCTGCAACAACAAGCCAAAGCATATTCCAAGTTGGTAAATACACCTTCGATGCAATGAAGCAAACGCTTCAGATTGGAGATGATGTCCGTAAACTTACCACTAAAGAAAGCGAACTACTGAAATATTTATCGGCGAACAAAAACGCAATACTTGACAGAAACTTTGCGCTCAAAACAATTTGGGTCGATGATAGCTACTTTAATGCACGAAGCATGGATGTTTACATCACAAAACTTCGAAAATACCTGAAAGCTGATCCTTCCATCGAAATAATAAATGTTCGTGGAAAAGGTTTTAAACTGATCTCATAAGCATTAGATTAATCAAATTATTATATTGCACTTTATCATAAGTCTTAGGGCTGCTTTGTTGGTTTAATGTCTGATACTGTGCTAATCGATTAATCTTTTGTATTAACTTTAAAAACTGGTATTTCATGGTTTTTACGCCAATGAGATAAAACAAGACTAGCAATTTAGAACCTTTAATTTTCTTTTTCGTTATATTTGTCAAAGCAATGGCATAGCTTCAGCCTGATAGTACTTGTTTTTTAAAAAGATTTGTTGTATTATTAGCTAAGTTTATTGAATTCGGGCAAATTATATAGTAGCCATGGAAAAAATTATACTTGATCCAACCAACGAAACCCCAAAAGTAATCCTTGATAAGGATTGTAGTAAGTTTGAGATTTCTGGGAATTCCCTACCAGAGGATGTAAATTCATTCTATACACCAATCCTTACATGGTTTGATGAATACACCACCAATCCTAATGTGAAGACCGAGGTTGTTTTTAACTTTGAATACTACAATACATCATCATCAAAGATGATCCTTAAAATTCTCGAGAAATTCAAGGAGATTCATCGCAAAGGCTTTGATGTAGAAATTCAATGGCATTACATGGACGATGATGAAGATATGATTGAAGCCGGCGAAGATTACTCCGAACACGTTAAAGTTCCTTTTAAGTTTATCTCTCATCAGCGAAATCTTTTTTGATCTAACATCGAAATACTCTACTAGATGGCTAACATTGTACTAAAACTTCGACTTCTTGTCATTCGGTTAACCGGTCAATTTCCCAAAACCGAGGTAGTTGAAGCAAAGGAAAAGTCACTTCAAAGTGAATTTGACGCGTTCAATCTTTTCGTTCATTCCGATGAACTTAAGAATTTTCAAGAACTTAAAGCTTGGTTTGAATCCAAGGTCCACGAAAAGGTCAAGCAGGAACTTAAAGCACTTACTTTTAAATCATCTCCTGAGTTTCAAACTGAGAAGGAGTATCAAACCCTGAGTAAGAATAAAGCGCTAAAAAACTATTTAACGCTAGCCGAATCTAATACTCCGAAAGAATACACCGAAATCGAAAAATCAGGATTACCTGAAAAGTTTACTGAACTCGAAGTTTTTATCAAAAGTCCGGAATACAAAAAAGAAAGAAAACGTTTTGCGGCAGAAAAAACAGAAGAATACCAAAAGGAGATCGATTACATTGCGCTGAAGCAGAATGAAAAGGTAAAGAACTACTTCAAACTTAAGAAATCAAAAGCATTACAAGACTTTTTTCAAATCAAGAATTCCGATATTCTTTCAAAATACAATGATTTGAAGGTTCAAGTTGAGTCGAATGAATTTATTGAACGCAAAGTATACCTCCTTTCAGCCGATAAATTTGAGAAAACCGAAGAGTATCAAAAACTTCAAGAGTACAATAAACTAAATCAGTCCGATAAGATTAAGGGATACTTTCATGCCCTTAAGACCGATAAGTTTAAGGAGATTAAAAAGTGGGAGTTAACTTTTAGCGAAGATTTCGAGAGCAAAAAACTCGATCAACAGAAGTGGCTTACTAAATTCTTCTGGGGTGAAGCACTACTAAATAGCAGTTATTCGCTTGCATCTGATAACCAGTGGTATACTGAGGGCAATAACATTACAATTGATAAGAGTATTCTTAAAATAGCTACGCGAAAAGAGAAAGCAAGCGGGTTATCATGGAGTCCTAAATTTGGATTTATTCCAAAAGAATTTGACTACACTTCGGGTGTTATTAGTACAGGGAATTCATTCCGTCAACAGCATGGGAAATTTGAAGCAAAAATAAAAATAACATCTTTAGCAGGAATCTACCATGCTTTCTGGTTGGTTGGTGATAAAATGCTACCAGAAATTGATGTTTTCAGAAAGAAAGGGGATGGATCAAATTCTTTTCAGGGTGCTTTCTTCTGGGAGAATGGTCAAAACAAACCAGGCAAGAGCATTACATCTATTGGAGGAATCTCTCTCGACTCAGACTTCTATATCTTGGGTGTTGAGTGGGATGAACTGAAGATAACCTGGAAGATAAATAATGTTCCATTTAAGGTTGAAACCAACAACCTCCCAAAAGGTGCTGTATATCTAGTATTCTCGTCGGGAGTAAACGGCAAGATTGATGAATCGAAACTACCCGTTACCTTTGAGGTTGATTGGGTTAAGTGCTGGGCACATAAGAAAGACTAAGGATAAAGCAAAGGAGGGTAATACCTCCTTTTTCTATTACAATCTAACTGCAACTACCCTAAGATTTGTTTTGTATTCATCCTTGTACATCATTTTAGTATCAAAGTTCCAAACCCACTCTTTTCTGCCCGCTCCTTTTGGAAGTGTTGAATAGATTGAGGGTTTCGATCCAATAAACTTATCATCCTCATCATAGTACTCCTCCTCATAATCAGCGATTAGCAGTGATCTGCCAGCTGGAAGCATTTCTAAATGCTTCCTTTGAATTACTTCGCCAATTTTAGTAACCTGAGCAATGGTCAAATCAAGTTTTTTAAAAAGATAATCGGTAAGAATTACGCTCAACTGACTTAGTAGATTTAACGAAATGATTAGATCCTCTGAGAATGCGATTGGTGCTGTATTATTAATCTCCTGAATAAACTTATCACAATTAAAACTATTTTTCTTTTGGTAATAGCTGAGTTCCACTACTCCACCCGTTATATCGATAGTTTCAAATCCAATATCCTTATACTTTGAATATTTGTTGATAATCTGATTGGGGTGAGATATATCGGAAAGCACAATCCGTTCACAATGTTCAATTAGGTAGTTCATTGGGACGTCAAGTAACCAACCACTCCCTAAAATCCTGATTGACTTGGGTTGTTGTTCTTTTACTACTTGCTGGATATACTCGCTTGTTTTAATCAAATGGCTCTGCCACCCTCTCTCCTCACGAAGCATACGGCGCATAATCCCTGACTGTCCGGCTATGTAACCCATACGGGTATCCCTAAGCCACCTTTTTATCATATAAATCGATTTTGCCTCACAAGGTAAAAAAAATTCCGGCTCTAATAGCCGGAATTGAGTAAAGTATAATGGGAAGTATAAGATCAATCGAGCTTAAGCACAGCCATAAACGCTTGTTGTGGAACCTCTACAGATCCGATTTGACGCATACGCTTTTTTCCCTTCTTCTGTTTCTCCAACAACTTACGCTTACGGGTGATATCACCACCATAACATTTTGCTGTAACATCTTTGCGAAGCGCTTTAACTGTTTCGCGAGCAATAATCTTAGCCCCAATTGCAGCTTGAATAGCAATATCGAACTGTTGCCTTGGAATCAACTCTTGGAGTTTTTCGCACATCCTGCGGCCAAAGTTATATGCATAATCCCTATGGATAAGGGACGAGAACGCATCAACCATTTCGCTATTCAAAAGAATATCCAATTTAACGAGGGTTGCCTCCTGAAAGCCATCGAGAAAGTAATCGAATGAGGCGTATCCGCGTGAAATGGATTTCAGTTTATCGTAGAAATCAAAAACAATATCGCTCAAGGGTAACCGGAAAGTAAGTTCAACGCGATCGGATGTGAGGAAAATCTGACTTTTCAGAACTCCCCGTTTATCGATACAGAGCTTCATCACCGCACCCAAATACTCTGTTTTTGTGATTACCTGAGCGGTAATCATTGGTTCTTCGATATGATCAATTACTGTAGGTCCAGGTAATCCACTTGGGTTATGAACCTCAATAACTTCCCCTTTTGTTGTATATGCTTTGTAAGAAACATTGGGTACGGTTGTAATGACATCCATATCGAACTCCCTATATAAGCGCTCCTGCACAATCTCCATGTGAAGTAAGCCCAGAAATCCGCAACGGAAGCCAAAGCCCAATGCCAACGATGATTCTGGCACAAAGGAGAGCGAAGCATCGTTCAACTTCAGCTTATCTAATGACGCTCGTAAATCCTCGTACTCATCAGAGTCAACTGGATATAAGCCAGCAAAGACCATTGGCTTTACTTCAGAAAAACCTGCAATTGGGTGCTCGCAGGGCCTATCAACTTGAATAATAGTATCACCTACCTTTACTTCGGTTGATTCTTTTATCCCCGAAATAATATATCCAACATCACCTGCACTTAGAGAGTCTTTAGGGACTAGCTTTAACCTCAAGATACCAACCTCATCGGCAATATACTCTCGGCCGGTATTGAAGAACTTTACCTTATCCCCTTTTTTAATCGATCCGTTCACAACCTTAAAATAGGCTATGATCCCTCTGAATTGGTTAAAAACTGAGTCAAAGATTAGTGCTTGCAATGGTTCTTTAGGGTCACCTTTTGGGGCGGGTACTCTTGTTATAATTTCATCAAGAATTTCTGGAACACCTTCACCTGTCTTGGCGCTAACTGAGAGGATATCTCCCCTTTTGCATCCAATCAGATCAACAATTTGATCCTTAACATCCTCGACCATTGCAGCATCCATGTCAATCTTATTCACAACAGGAATAATTTCGAGATCATGATTGAGCGCCAAGTATAAATTTGAAATGGTTTGGGCTTGAATTCCCTGCGTAGCATCAACAACGAGTAACGCTCCTTCACATGCGGCAATAGCTCGCGAAACCTCGTATGAAAAATCGACATGCCCTGGGGTATCGATCAGGTTGAGAATATATGGTTTCCCCTGATGCTTATACTCCATCTGTATGGCATGACTCTTAATGGTAATCCCTTTCTCCCTCTCAAGATCCATGCTGTCTAATACTTGAGCCTGCGTCTCACGCTCATTAAGAGTATGAGTAAGATCAAGTAACCGATCGGCAAGGGTGCTCTTTCCGTGATCGATATGGGCAATAATGCAGAAGTTTCTGATGTTGTCCATGCTGATTTTTAATTAGTTT
>JAYTVX010000050.1:0-1899 GCA_043743775.1 Bacteroidales bacterium
CGAGGTGATCGGTTTGTGGTAACCCGAACAGGAGCTTACAATAATACGCAATGGATGCAGTTTATCACAACACGACCCAACGTTGTTTTAATTGACCAAGATAGAGAAGTTCACCTGATTAGAAAGGCAGAAACACTTGATGATGTATCAAAAAACGAAGTGATTCCGGAGTATCTTGCTAAATCCTTACAAGGATAGGAATATTTCCTTTGTGAAACTTCGTGAAATAGTTATTATCCTTCGGGTTTAAAATTAATTTATATGAACGAATGCTCAAAAACAGTTTAATATCAACCTTTATTCAAGGAGTACTTAGGAGCTACTCCCAGATATTCTTCTCTGAGAGTTACTGGTTTGCTGTCCCATTGGTAATAGTTTCCTTTCTTGATATTTCAGCTGGTTTGGGTGGATTAGTCGCTGTGATTACAGCGAATCTTGCAGCTTCATTATTAAAGTTTGATAAATTAACAATTATCAAAGGATCATACGGATATAATAGTCTTTTGGTAGGATTAGGCTTAGGATACTACTATGAGTTAACATTAGCTATTATTATAATTGCTATTCTAGCAGGATTTTTAACACTACTAATTACAATTGTTTTCCAAGGAGTTTTGGGCAAATATTACCTACCATTCCTATCCATTCCATTTGTGCTTAGCGTTTGGATTGTTTTGAGTGCAGGTGGTATGGTCAACGGTGCAGTGGACAATCAAAGTGGCGTTTACATTCTCAATAAGCTCTTTAGCATTGGAGGCTATTCATTGGTAAACCTTCATCATTGGTGGGTAGGGAATATTACTTCCATTTTTCTGAATAACTATTTTCTATCATTGGGTGCTATTTTCTTCCAGTTCAATGTTTTTGCTGGTATAGTTGTAGCAATATCTTTGCTTTTATACTCAAGAATTGCTTTTCTCCTTTCGTTATTAGGTTATTCTGTAGCTTTCTCGGCGTACTCGCTATTAGGGATGGATATGACTCAACTGGGTTATAGCTTAATCGGCTTTAACTTCATTCTGGGAGCAATCGCCATTGGTGGATATTTTTACATTCCATCAAAGCAATCATTCTTTTGGGCATTTGCTATAACGCCCATTATTGCTCTAGTATTAGCAGGACTTTCAGGGTTACTTAAACCATTAAATTTACCATTGCTTTCGCTCCCTTTTAACTTAATAGTATTAACATTTATATATTCATTAAGGTTTCGAATGATTCAGAGTCAATTTAAGGAGGTTCTGATTCAGGAGGGAACTCCAGAACGAAATCTTTACTCATACCAGAGTTTTACCAATCGATTTCCAAACTATGGCTGGCTCCGAATAAAACTTCCTTTTTTTGGAGAATGGTTTATAAATCAAGGTCATGATGGAGAGTTAACCCATAAGGGGGAGTGGTCATACGCGTGGGATTTCGTGATAATGAGTAGCGAGCAAAGTCAATTCAGTGAAGATGGTGATAATTTAAATGATTATTACTGTTACGGGCAAAATCTAATTGCCCCTGCAGATGGAGTGGTTGTGGTTTTAGAGGATGGAATTGCCGATAACATCATTGGAGAGGTTAATACAATAAAGAATTGGGGGAACACGGTAATCATTAAACATGCTGAAGGATTGTATTCAAAGCTATGCCATCTGCAAAATGGGTCGATTGTTGTAAAAGCGGGAGATAATGTACATTACGGTCAAATGATTGGAAAAGTTGGGAATTCTGGGCGTTCGCCTTACCCACATCTTCATTTTCAGATTCAAACTACCCCATATATTGGTTCCAAAACATTAAAGTATCCTCTTTTTGCTTATTTAGAAAACGGAAAGGAGATTAGAACTTTCAACTATCCAACAAATGGGCAGACGGTAAAGTCAATTGAAGAGAATTCTATGCTAAAGAAAG
>JAYTVX010000051.1:0-6542 GCA_043743775.1 Bacteroidales bacterium
CAGTAAAGAAATTATTTGCAAACGAAAAATTTCAAGATATCAAAGAACAATATTGTAAACAGTTGAAAATGTTCTAACTAAGACGCAACGCTAGTGATATTACGTAATTAATTGTAAAAAGAATCATTGAGAAGAAACTCAATAAAACTAGAAAGGGACTGATCCTTCAAAAATTTAGAGACTAACAGAATCCGTGCTTATTACCTTACCAAAACGTTTTATATCACTTTGAATATCCCTCAAATTCTCATCCCCAAGCTAATGGTTACTGCCAAAAGTAATTCCTATACCAAATCATTTTTAATAATTACAAACTAATGGATTATAACACTTCTAATACTCCGGAATATTGAACTTAACTAAAAACTATCTGTACACTTTTTTGGATTCGAATTTCCCAGAAACAAGATTAAAAATAGTTTTATCCCAGCTTAAAAAGTTCTATTATTTTGCAGCTCTATCTCTTATTTTAGTGATAATATTAATCAATTTACACTTTTAAATTAATAAAAAACACCGTATAAGTTTGTAATGAATTCAAAGTTAATTTATTATTAATTTTCAACACCAACGAGAATCAACCACTCCCAATTACACCGCTGATAATCAGCGAAATCAGATTTATCCAATAGTTATCAACATCGGCAAAGGGGAGTTGTAATTCAACTACCTTTGAATTGGCTCAGCATCAAAGCGATTATCAAACTAAACATTTATATATCAATATCATGAGCGGTTTCGTTCATCTACACGTCCATACACAGTACTCTATCCTTGATGGCGCTTCGAATATCAAGGTGCTTGTCGATAAGGCAAAGGCTCAGAAAATGAAGGCCATTGCCATTACCGACCACGGGAATATGTTCGGAGTTAAGGAGTTTATCAATATTATTGAGAAAAAGAACGATCCCACCCTATCGGAGATTAAACGGATTAAGTGCGAACTCGATAAAGTTGATCAAACTGAAAATCCCGAAAGGCATGCTGAGCTGACCCAGCTGCTGCTGGAGGAGAAGGATAAACTCTTTAAGCCAATTATTGGCTGTGAGGCATACATCGCAAAGAATAGCCGCTTCGACCGATCCGATAAGGATGACCGTGGGGGTCATCACCTAATACTTTTGGCAAAAGACCTAGCGGGTTATCATAACTTAGTTAAACTGGTATCGTACAGCTGGACCGAGGGTTTCTACTACAAACCCCGCATGGATAAGGAACTGCTTCGCAAGTACAGCAAAGGGATTATTGCAAGCAGTGCATGTCTTGGAGGTGAAATTCCCCAGGCAATTATGTCGGGCGATTTACAGCACGCCGAGGAGTTGGTTTACGAATTCAAGGAGATTTTTGGCGAGGATTTTTATCTAGAGCTAACGCTACACCAATCGGGCGATTATCGGATCGATCAGGAGGTATACGAAAATCAGCTGAAGGTAAATGCAGTGTTAATTGAGCTATCAAAGAAAACGGGAGTTAAGTGCATTGCCACAAACGATGCTCACTTCATCAACGCAGAAGATGCTCCTGCCCACGATAGATTGATCTGCCTTAGCACAGGAAAAGATCTAGACGATCCCGACAGAATGAGGTACACCACACAGGAGTACATCAAAACAGAGGATGAGATGCTTGCCAACTTCCCCGATTACCCCGAAGCAGTCTACAACACCGAAGAGATAGCCGATAAGGTTGAAATATACAGCCTAAGTAATGCTCCTATTATGCCTTACTTCCCTCTTCCCGATGGATTTAAGGATGATAACGATTACCTACGCCACCTCACCTACGAAGGTGCTAAAAAACGCTGGGGAGAGGATCTTTCGGATACGATCATCGAACGCATCGAGTTTGAACTTGAGGTTGTAGCCCGAATGGGGTATCCAGGCTATTTTCTTATCGTATGGGATTTTATTAAAGCTGCTCGAGAAATGGGCGTTTCGGTTGGACCCGGTCGTGGTTCTGCAGCTGGTTCTGCAGTTGCATACTGCTTAAAGATTACCGATATCGACCCAATTAAATACGACCTACTATTCGAGCGTTTCCTTAACCCCGAACGTATATCGATGCCCGATATCGATATTGACTTTGATGAGGATGGTCGAAATGAAGTGCTTAAGTATGTGATCAATAAGTATGGGCGGAAACGTGTTGCCCAAATCATTACATTTGGTACAATGGCCGCCAAGATGGCCATACGCGATGTCGCGCGTGTCCAAAAGTTACCACTCAACGAATCCGACAAGCTGGCCAAACTTGTTCCAGATCGAGCGGGTATAACTCTTGCTGAGGCATTCAAAGAGGTTCCTGAACTTGCACAGGCTAGAAATTCTGAGAATGAGTTGATTCGAGATACATTAAAATACGCTGGAGTTCTTGAAGGAAACGTTCGCCAAACGGGGGTTCATGCATGTGGGGTGATCATTGGTCGTGATGATTTGGAAGAATACATCCCCCTGAGTACCGCCAAGGATGCTGATCTTTTTGTAACCCAGTACGAGGGTTCGCAGGTTGAGGATATCGGGCTACTTAAGATGGACTTTCTAGGTCTTAAAACCCTCTCGATAATTAAGGATGCGTTAAGCTTTATCAAAGAATCCAAAGGGATTGATCTGGATATCGACACTATCCCTCTTGACGATAAAAAAACTTTCAACCTTTACTCCAAAGGCGAAACAACTGCACTTTTCCAGTTTGAGTCGCCCGGGATGAAGAAGCACCTAAGAGCTCTTCAACCCAACCGATTCGAAGATCTAATCGCGATGAACGCCCTTTACCGCCCTGGGCCAATGGAGTATATCCCAAGCTTCATCAACCGGAAACACGGCAAAGAAAAAATCGAGTTCGATATCCCAGAGATGGAGGAGTATCTGATGGATACTTACGGAATTACGGTTTATCAAGAACAGGTGATGCTTCTATCCCAGAAATTGGCTGGTTTTACAAAGGGTCAGGCCGATGGTCTTCGTAAGGCGATGGGAAAGAAGCAGATCAAGGTGATGAACGAGTTGAAGGAAAAGTTCACCAAGGGATGTTTGAATAACGGTCACCCTCAAGAAGCGATTGATAAGATCTGGAACGACTGGGAGGCATTTGCACAGTATGCATTCAACAAATCTCACTCGACCTGTTACGCATATATCTCCTATCAAACCGCATACCTCAAGGCAAACTTCTCCAGTGAGTTTATGGCAGCAGTACTAAGCCGTAATATCTCCGATCTTAAGAAGATTACCATCTTCATGGATGAGTGCAAAAGAATGGGGATTCAGGTTCTTGGTCCTGATGTGAACGAAAGCATATACAAGTTCACCATTAACGCAAACAGCGATATTCGCTTTGGGCTAGGTGCAATTAAAGGGGTTGGGGAGAATGCAGTAGCCAACATCATTGAGATTCGTAAGGAAAAAGGTAAGTTCAAGGATATTTTTGATTTCACCGAAAAGGTTAATCTTCAAACGGTGAGCAAGAAGAACTTCGAGACATTAGCTGTAGCCGGTGCCTTTGATAGCCTAGGATCAATTAAACGAAGCGAGTACTTCGCATTAGACCCAAAAGGAGTTTCGTTTATCGAACAGATTATGCGCTACGGTGCAAAGGTTCAAACCGAAAAGAATAATAATCAGCAGTCGCTATTCGGTGCAAATACTGGATTTGATCTCCAAAAACCGGAAACACCAAAGTCCGAGGATTGGTCGAAACTCGAAAAACTAAATCGCGAAAAGGAGGTGATCGGGATCTACCTTTCGGCTCACCCTCTCGACGATTATCGGCTAGAGATTGATAATTTCTGCAACACTACTCTTACCGACATGAACGACCTACCCTCGATTAATGGGAAGGATGCAACAATTGCAGGGATGGTGACATCCGCAAAGGTTGCCATGACCAAAACAGGTAAGTATTTCGGAAAAATAAACCTTGAAGATTACTCCGATTCATGGGAACTGGCCCTGTTCGGAAAGGATTTTGAAAATTTCCGAAAGTACTGCTTCGAGGGGTATTCACTCCTGATCAAAGGTAAGGTACAACCTAAATCTTACAATCCTGCAGAGCTTGAGTTTAAGATTAAAAGTATGCACATGCTTACCGATGTTAAGGAGGAGATGATTAAAATGGTAAATATCACCATCCCCATCCACGAAATAACCGACAATCTGGTTGATGAGATTAAAAAACAAGTTGAAGCAAATAAAGGAAAAATTCAGCTAAAATTCAAAGTGGTTGACCCCGAGAGTAAAATCTCTATAGATCTATTCTCCAGAACATTAAAAGTTAATCTATCGCCTAAATTCATCAGCTATTTAAAGAGTAATGAATTTGAATTTAGGGTAAAAGAATAATTCTTATAAACATTTTGATGTTTTAAATGTTATTTTTTAATAATTTTATCAGTGAAATCTAAAAGCATAAGCCATGGCATTAGCAGTTAACGATTCAAATTTCGAGGAGGTTGTAATTAAATCTGACAAACCAGCAATGGTTGATTTCTGGGCAGAATGGTGTGGTCCCTGCCGAATGGTAGGTCCTTACGTTGAGCAAATGGCCGAGGAGTACAAGGATAAAGCCCTTGTTGTAAAGGTTGATGTTGACAACTGCCCCGGTATCGCTAGCCGTTTTGGGATCAGGAACATCCCTACTATCCTTTTCATCAAGGGAGGACAGGTTGTTGACAAGCAGGTAGGCGCAGTTCCAAAGAGCAGCCTTGTTGCAAAGCTTGAGGCATTACTATAACAATTGCTCCAATAAAGATTAAGCCGGAGGAAACCCCTTCGGCTTAATTTTTATTTATTATTTCCCTTCGCGGGTTGTATTAATCCTTATTTCTCGAACCACGAAAAACAAACAACGATCAACAAATACCTGTCACCATGCGAATTTGCGTTTACTGTGCATCCAGCTCAAAGGTCGATAAAGCCTATTTCGAGGCGACCCAAAAACTTGCCGAAGATTTTGCAAAAAGAGGAATCACACTAGTTTATGGTGGTGGTTCTGCAGGTTTAATGGGATGCTTAGCCGATAACGTTCTCAAAAATAAGGGCCAAGCAATTGGTATTCTCCCACGATTCATGGAAAAGGTTGAATGGGGTCATAAAGGGCTAACCCAGTTAACCCTTGTAAAGGATATGCACGAGCGCAAAAAACTGCTGATCAAAGATGTTGATGCCGTTGTGGCACTTCCCGGCGGATGCGGAACGCTTGAAGAGCTGATGGAGGTTATTACCCTCAAACGCCTTGGGAAATTCACAAAACCAATTATTATACTCAACACCAACGGATTTTACGATCACCTAAAGATGCTCCTCGAAAAGATGATCCACGAGCACTTTATGCGAACAGAACATGGTGAGATATGGCAGTTTGTAACCTTACCCGAGGAAATTGTTCCCGCAATTGAAAACACCCCCGACTGGGATAGTTCTGCAATTAAGTTTGCAGCCGTATAGGCCAGCATCACCATAATTATACATAAGGATTTGAAACAGAATATTGCACACATCGCTTTAGTTGTTGATGATTATGATGAAGCCATCGAGTTTTACACTAAGAAACTCCACTTCAATCTGATCGAGGATACAAAATTAAGCGAGACAAAAAGGTGGATCATAATAGCTCCAACTGGTTCTGTTGAATGCAGTTTGCTTCTTGCTAAAGCATCTGACGAAGAACAAAAGAGTAGAGTTGGGAATCAAACAGGGGGAAGAGTTTTTCTTTTCCTTTATACCGACAACCTAGAACGAGATTACCAAAATCTACTTTGCGAGAATATAAAGATTATCAGAGAACCGTCAAACGAAATTTTTGGTAAAGTATTAGTTTTTGAGGACCTTTATGGTAATCTTTGGGATATGATTGAACCAAATCAATAATCATTTCTTATGTATAAAATAGCTCATAGGATAGTTTTAAGTTTATTAGTAGCAATCGTATTTATCGTATTTATCATCCTTCTTAACAAAGGGATGTCGTACTATAATCTCAGTCTGGAAGAAAGGGTTTATCATCCTGATCACGCACTACTGAAACCCAGTGGCATCTACGGTCATGGCATGGGAATTATTGGCTCATTATTAATAATTATTGGCGTGGCAACCTATGCTATCCGAAAAAGATATCGCATTTTTTCTCGAATGGGCCTAATAAAACATTGGCTTGAGTTTCATATCTTTCTTTGTACTCTTGGCCCTATTTTGGTACTTTTCCATACTTCCTATAAATTTGGGGGATTGGTGGCAATTAGCTTCTGGAGTATGGTTGCTGTCTTTCTGAGCGGAGTTATTGGACGATTCATATACATCCAGATCCCAAGAACAGTCGACGGTCGTGAGTTGAGTTTAAATGAAGTAAAGGGGATGAAAAGCGATGTTGTTGGGATAGTTAAAAACTCATATGATCTGGATGAGGAAAGCTATAGCATTATCGCTAATTCCGTCAAAAAGAGATTTGATGTATATCATAAAAATATATTCGTCCGTTATATAAATAATTACATCAACGACCGAAAATCAATCAAATCAGTTAAAAAGGCGTTAGGAAAATCTAAACTG
>JAYTVX010000052.1:0-1814 GCA_043743775.1 Bacteroidales bacterium
CACAGCGAGTGTAAGCATTGGGATATTTAAAGATAACCAAACACACTACTACGGTTATGGCGAAATAAAAAAAAGAGATAATGTAATCCCCGATAGTGAGACTCTTTATGAAATTGGTTCCATTACTAAAACCTTCACGGCTCTTTTAATGATGGATTATCTGCAATCTAAAAGTCTTTCAATTGAATCACAAATAAACAATTATTTACCATCAAATATTCCACTATTACAACATAATGCAAAACCAATCCTGTTAATACATTTGCTTAACCATACTTCAGGGTTACCCCGTTTACCAGAAGATTTTGAAACAGGGATGGACTTAAATAACCCTTATAAGCATTATGATAGCACTAGAGTATATAATTATCTAAAGAATTATAGCTTAACAAGAGACCCTGGACAAACTTGGGAATATTCAAATCTAGGAATGGGCATCGTTGGACTAATTTTAGAAAGAAATACTCATAAAAGTTATGAGGAGTTACTCATTGATAAAATATGCACACCTCTGGGGCTAGCTAAAACTAAAATTACGCTGAATAGTAACGACCTTCTAAATTATGCCACAGGCTATGATTATTACGGTTTTCAAACACATTATTGGGACGATATGAACGCTTTTAAGGGAGCAGGTGCAATTAAATCAAATGCCAAAGATTTAATTTCTTATGGAAAAACTATATTAAACCATGAATCATCAACGCTAAAAACCCAAATTGATAGCTGCCTGAATGTTACATATGAAAGTAACGATTTACGGATGGCTTCCGGTTGGTTAAACCTAAAGTTTAATGGAAATGAGTGTTTATTTCACGATGGTGGAACTGCGGGCTTTAATAGTTATATTGCCATTAATAAGAATAAAAATATTGTTTTCGTTATACTATTTAGCAATGAACCCTCACCCAATACCGAAAATTGTTTTATCCAACTTATTACGGAAGTACTAAAATAATAAACACCCTAACTTAACATTCTCATTTACCACTCAATAATATTATTACGGAGGGCAAACTTTATCATCTCTACAGTACTTTTAAAGTTGTACTTCTGCATTATATTGTTTTTGTGAGTCTTTACTGTGTAAACGCTTAGATTCAACTTTTCCGCAATTTCGTTATTAGTACAACCTTCAACGTAAAGTTTTAATATTTCTTTCTCGCGTGAGGTAAGCTGATGCTTTTTGGCAACATCGCTAACATTTGAGCTCTTAACATTATTAATGAAGCTCTTCATCACAATTTTGGAAATAGAGGGGCTGTAGAACTCATCGCCGTTTGCGATTGTTCTTATCGCTTCGAGCAAAATTTCGGTGGTTGAATCCTGTTTTGGCAAGTAACCCTTTGCTCCTGCTTGAATTGCGCTAACAATGTACTCCTCGTTATTAAACATCGAAAGAATTAGCACTTTTATCTCAGGGTAAAGTTTGATTATTTTCTCGGTCAACTCAATCCCCGACATATTGGGCATCGAAAGGTCGGTAATTACAATATCGGGTTGCGTGCATTTTATGAAATCAAGAGCCTCCTTACCGCTGCCAACTGAGCCAATTAACTCAATATCATTTTCATCGGTAAGAATTCGCTTAATCCCATCGCGCACAATCTGATGGTCATCAACAATTAGGATTTTTGTTCTGCTCATTGCCTGATTTTTAATTGCCTTTAACCGTACTTTTTGGAACTTTAAGCCTAATAGTTGTTCCCATTAACGGTTCCGTTTCTATATCGATTGAGCCATTGAGTAAACGAGCCCTCTCTTTCATGTTGTATATCCCGTTGCATGGAGTGCAAAAGTTTGTGTCGTAAATA
>JAYTVX010000053.1:0-22550 GCA_043743775.1 Bacteroidales bacterium
ATATCCAGTAGGATACTTCTTCTTGACTAGCTCCAACACTTCTGGTGATAAGTTGTTATAGCTGATAACCAGTCTTTTCTTTTCCATATTGCCCTTCAATTTTTTTCTGCAATAATACATTAAAAAATGAAATAACATCGATATCGACAAATAATTTATATCAGTTTTTTTCTTTTATTTTTTAAGAGAATTAAATTTTATTGTTTATTCTTAAATAAAGTCTTATAATTAATATTATGTTAAGTATATATTAATAATAAACCCCCAGCAATATCTACTGGGGTTTATTATTTACTTTAAGTTTTGTAATTTCTCATTAATTTCTTCTGATTTCTTTTTCATCTCTTCGCTTTCATTCCTATAACGGAAATAAATATTCTTTAAACTTTCTAAAGTAAATTTATCATCGGGTTTCAATTCATAAGCCTTTTCCATGAAAGGTAACGCTTTCTTAAATTCAATATTGGCTTTTGAAATTAAACCATCATATTTTTCAATTTCTTTTGCAGGAACTTTATTGGCTTCTTCTAAGTATTTTACACCTTGATTATAGTAAATGGCTCCAGCATTAAAATAAGAATCAAAAAAATTAGGATCACATTCAATTGCTTTTAGGTACGTTTCAACTGCTTTATCAAAATCATTAAGTTTATCATATAAAGCTCCTTTAGCATGGTATAATGATGCGTTTTTAGGATCATCTAGAATTGCTTTATCAATATAGGATAAAACTTTACTTGGATCTTCATTTTTGGTAAGATAGTAGTTTATTAGTGCAACTAATACACCTTGATTTTTAGGAAATTTTGTAAATCCTTGCTCAAGATATGGTAAACCTGATTCATTATCACCTAAAGCTTTAAATGATTGATCAAGGTTGGTATAAGCATTTCCATCAGAAGTAAAACCTAATTCTATCGCCTTTTTATACAAATCAATTGCATCTTGATTCTTGCCTGCGAGTTGCGCGGAAAGAGCTGAATAATAGTATATTGCAGTATCTTTTTGGTTTAATTGAGGCAGTTGACCAATAGTAATTACCGTATTAAAGCTATTAAAAGCGCAATTGTAATTCTTAAAACTATAGCAATTGGAACCTTCAGAAATAAGTAAACCCTTTAATCTTACGTATAATTCATTTAGTTTTTTTAATTTTTTACCATTAACATCAATTTCTTGAGCCTTTTTAATGCTTTGTAGGGATAACTCAAGAGGATTTTCCACAACGGGATTTAAAACTTCCCACTTTTCAAGAGTCTTATTTTCAAAATAGAAAATTGCTCTTTCCATAACATACTTTTCTACTAAACTTCCTTCAAGTTCTTCTTGAACGATATTTTTGGGTTTACCCGCTAACAGAGTAAATTCTGTTATACTCATACCGTTCCGGGTATTTAATAGTTGAGAGTCATAAATATCCATCATTAATTCGGCTCTATCCATCCATACGCCTTCTTTGATATTTTTCTTGGGATTCTCAATATCTGCGTTACTTTTCTCTACTTTTTTCTTAAGTTGATCAAAGTTGATTTGAACTCCGGTCTGTGCTTGAGCAAGATTAAACCCGAAGATCATCAATAAAATAATTGTTAGTTTTTTCATTGTTATTAGAAATTTAAGTTCTTGTTTAATTTTTTGCAAAAATATTGGTAATAAATTAATTATTCAACTTCTGTAATGATATTTTCTGAAATATTATCATTTTCGTCTTCCAACTTTTCATCGGATGCTTCAACCTTAGCAACTGCTGCAATGGCGTCATTGTTTTTAAGATTAATTAGCTTTACACCCTGAGTTGCTCGACCTGTAACTCTCATTTTGGATACTGAAAGTCTGATTGTTATCCCACTCTTATTGATAATCATTAAATCATCATTATCAGTAACAGCCTTGATTGCGATTAGACAACCTGTTTTAGGCGTAATATTTAAGGTTTTAACACCCTTGCCTCCCCTATTAGTAATCCTATAAGCATCAAGATCAGAACGTTTACCGTATCCCATCTCCGATACAACAAGGATTTCCTTTTGTTCATTCTCATTTACACAAACCATGCCAATCACTTCATCGGTTTGTTTTATTGAAATAGCCCTTACTCCGCTTCCTGTTCTACCAATTGGACGTACAAGTTTCTCAGGAAATCTAATCGCTTTTCCTTCTCTGGCAGCGATAATAACATTGCAAGTACCATTTGTTAAGCAGGCTTCAAGCAATTGATCACCATCTTTAATCGTAATGGCATTCACACCATTTTGTCTTGGTCTGCTATACGCTTCAAGAGATGTTTTCTTAATAGTTCCCTTCTTTGTGCAAAGGATGATGTAATTATTCTTAATATACTCTGGATCAGTTAATTTTAAAACATTTAGATATGCCTTAACATTATCATCACTCTCAATATTCAACATATTCTGAATCGCTCTTCCTTTCGAAGTTTTACTTCCTTCAGGGATATCATAAACTTTGAGCCAAAAGCATTTTCCCTTCTCGGTGAAGAATAACATCGTATTATGCATACTAGCAATGAATAGATGCTCAATAAAATCTTCATCTCTGGTATTACTTCCCTTTGCACCTACTCCACCTCTTGCTTGTGTTCGATATTCTGTTAATGGAGTTCTCTTGATGTATCCCAACCTTGATATGGTAATTACAACCTCTTCATCAGCATAAAAATCTTCAGGATTAAACTCTTCTGCATTAGGAATTATTTCAGTACGTCGTTCATCACCATACTTTTCCTTAATATATATCATTTCATCCTTAATAATCTTCATCTGTAGTACGCGATCACTAAGTATCAACTTGAAATTGTCAATCTGTTTTAATAGTTCATTATACTCTTCCTTAACCTTATCGCGTTCAAGCCCAGTTAAGCTGCGTAAACGCATATCGATAATTGCACGTGATTGAATATCAGATAGTCCAAAACGTTCCATCAGGCTTTCACGAGCCTTATCGGGTGTTTCTGCAGCACGAATTAATGCAATAACCTCATCGATATGATCAATTGCGATCAATAAACCCTCGAGGATATGAGCTCTTTTTTCAGCTTGATCTAACTCATACTGGGTGCGTCTTATGATTACGTTATGACGGTGCTTAATGAAAAGAGTGATTAAATCTTTTAAATTCAATACCTTAGGACGACCATCAACTAGAGCAATATTATTAATCGCAAAGGAGGATTGAAGCTGAGAGTGTTTATAAAGGTTATTTAAAACAACATTAGCAACAGCCTCTTTCTTCAAAATAATAACAACTCTGGTACCCTGTCTATCCGATTCATCGTTTATATAGCTGATTCCCTCAAGTTTCTTATCATTAATTAAGTCAGCAATCTTGCGAATCATCTCGGCTTTGTTAACCATGTAGGGTATCTCTGAGACAATAATCATTGCCCTCCCAGATTCGGTTTGCTCAATTTCGGTTTTAGACCTAATAACAACTCTTCCCTTCCCTGTATGATATGCCTCTTTCACTCCCTGGTAACCATATATGATGGCTCCAGTTGGAAAATCGGGACCTTTAACGTAAACTAATAGTTCATCGATTGATATCTCGGGATTATCAATAGTTGCACAAATGGCATCAATCACCTCACTTAAATTATGAGGGGCCATATTTGTAGCCATACCCACAGCAATACCAGAAGAACCATTTACAAGAAGTAAAGGAATTTTGGTTGGTAAAACAGTTGGTTCTTCAAGAGTATCGTCAAAGTTTAGCCTAAAGTCAACAGTATTTTTGTCAAGATCACCAAGAGTTTCCTCCGCTATTTTAGCTAAACGAGCCTCAGTATAACGCATCGCTGCGGGGCTATCGCCATCAACTGATCCAAAGTTACCTTGACCATCGACAAGAGGATATCGTAATGACCATTCCTGTGCCATTCTAACCATTGCATCGTAAACAGATGTATCGCCATGGGGGTGATATTTACCTAAGACCTCACCAACAATACGAGCCGACTTTTTATAGGATTTTCCGGAACTTACTCCTAGCTCTGACATACCGAAAAGCACCCTTCTGTGAACCGGTTTTAATCCATCTCTAACATCAGGCAAGGCCCTAGAAACAATTACCGACATTGAATAATCAATGTAGGCCGATTTCATTTCCTCTTCGATGTTTATCCGAATAATTCTTTCTCCTTCAGCCATATAATTAATAAAAATATTATAAGATTTGGTATTTAAATCACTTTTTTGAACCCGCTAAAGTACTTAATTATCATTAATAATTAACCAACTATTTATAATGAATTATTAACATTTAAAACCATTTTTACTTTAAAAATTGTATTATTGTTCGATAAAAGTATATTAAACTTTCTGCTTGTTTTTACGTTAATGTATATTACTTTAGTATTCGAAATATTAAGCCAATAAACTCATTATGGATTCTAAATTTTCTCAAAAAATAAAAGATGTAATTACCTACAGTCGTGAAGAGGCTATTCGACTTGGTAACAACTCAATTAGCCCCGAGCATTTATTCCTTGGGATACTTCGTGATGGTGAAAGTGTTGCTATTGATGTTTTAAACTCGTTAGGGCTTGATCTTGCTGAAACAAAAAGATTGATTGAGAAAAAACTCATTAACACGAATCCCCTAATAAATCCTATTGATTCGGAAGATCTATCATTGTACAAATCAGCTGAAAGAGCCTTGAAACTCGTTTTCCTTGAGGCTAGATCGCTTAAAACCGACACGGTTAATACGGCTCATCTTCTATTGGCAATCCTTAAGGATGATAATAGCTTCATCACCCAACTCCTTGCTGAAAAGAAAATTGATTATTCATCGGTAAGATCTGAGCTAGAGGTTGAAGAGATTAAATCGAAAGCCGATTTCTCTGATGAAGATGATGAACGTAGCCAATTTGGAACACCTCGTGGTGGACCACAGCAAACTCCAGGAAAACCCGCATCAGACACTCCCGTTCTTGATAACTTCGGCATTGATTTAACAAAAGCTGCTGAGGAAGGTCGCCTCGATCCTATTGTGGGACGCGAGCGCGAGATTGAGCGGATTGCACAGATTTTAAGCAGAAGAAAAAAGAATAACCCTATTCTTATAGGGGAACCTGGGGTTGGTAAATCAGCCATTGCCGAGGGTTTAGCTCTAAGGATTATTAAACGAAAAGTTTCTAGGGTTCTTTTCAACAAAAGGGTTGTTACCCTCGATCTTGCTTCAATTGTAGCTGGTACAAAATACAGAGGACAATTTGAAGAAAGGATGAAAGCAATTCTTAATGAGCTGTCGAAAACAAACGACGTAATACTCTTTATTGACGAAATCCACACCATTGTTGGTGCTGGTGGCGCTACAGGTTCTTTGGATGCTGCCAATATGCTTAAACCCTCCTTAGCACGTGGTGAACTTCAATGTATTGGCGCAACAACCCTTGATGAGTATCGTGAGCATATCGAGAAGGATGGTGCTTTAGAGCGTCGATTCCAGAAAGTTATGGTAGATCCAACTACTCCTGAAGAGACAGTTGAGATCCTCAATAATATTAAGGATAGATACGAAGATCATCATAATGTTACTTACACCCCTGAAGCGATTGAGGCATGCGTTAAACTCACCATGCGCTACATAACTGATAGACATTTACCAGATAAAGCCATTGATGCCCTTGATGAATCGGGTTCAAGGGTACACATTTCGAATATCAAGGTTCCTGAAAAGATGATAATGCTCGAAAAGCAGGTTGAAGAAGCTAAAAGAGAAAAAATAAAATCTGTTAAAAATCAGGACTTTGAGTCAGCTGCTAGTTTTCGTGATAAAGAAAAACAGTTCATCGAATTGCTCGATCAAGAGCAGAAACGTTGGGAGCGTGAACTCTCGAAGCATCGTGAAATTGTTGATGCAGAAAAGGTTGCAGAGGTGGTTGCAATGATGACCGGTGTTCCTGTTCAAAGAATTGCTCAAGCAGAGGGTGCGCGTTTAGTTAAAATGGCTGAAGAGCTGAAGGGTTCTGTTGTTGGTCAAGATGAGGCTATTAGCAAAGTTGTTAAAGCTATTCAAAGAAATAGAGCGGGATTGAAAGACCCAAGCAAACCTATTGGGACCTTTATTTTCCTTGGACCTACTGGGGTTGGAAAAACTCAGCTCGCAAAAGTTTTATCAAAATATCTATTTGAATCCTACGATAATCTGATTCGTATTGATATGAGCGAGTACATGGAGAAATTCTCTGTATCTCGCCTTGTTGGAGCACCTCCAGGTTACATCGGGTATGAAGAAGGTGGTCAGCTAACTGAAAAAGTTCGAAGAAAACCTTATTCAGTCGTACTTTTAGATGAAGTTGAAAAGGCTCACCCGGATGTTTTCCATATACTTCTTCAAGTTTTAGATGAGGGAATGCTTACGGATAGTTTAGGCCGAAGAGTCGACTTTAAGAACACCATCGTAATAATGACCTCTAATATTGGGTCAAGGGAACTAAAAGAATTCAGTGGCGGTGTTGGTTTTAATACGGCCTCCAGAGAGGCATCGGCTAACGATTATTCTAAAAACGTTCTTCAAAAAGCCTTAAAGAAGGCTTTTGCTCCTGAATTTTTAAATCGTATTGATGACATTGTGATGTTCAATACTCTTACAAGACCTGATATTCATAAGATTATCGACATTGAGCTTAAAGGACTTTACGATAGAATCATTAGCCTTGGTTATGCAATCAAATTATCAGCTGCAGCAAAGGATTACATCACCGAAAAGGGTTATGACATTCAGTATGGTGCACGTCCATTGAAAAGGGCTATTCAGAAATATCTTGAAGACCCAATGGCTGAGACCATTATCAATTGCACCATGAAAGCCGGCGATACAATTTCTGTAGGATTCAATAAGAAAAAAGAAGAAATTACAATAAAAATAATTTCTAAAGGGGAAGAAACTGCTAACATACCTGCTGATGAAGAATAATTGGATTTCATTAAACAAACTAGCAATTCTACTGTTCTACTGAAAATTAAAATATTGCAAGAATGGAAAATCGTACAGTATTATTTGGAGGAAATCCTCTAGCCCTTTCGGGAAATGAAATAAAGGTAGGTGATAAAGCACCTGAATTTACAGTTATTGATAATGGCTTAAAACCTGTTAAACTATCTGATTTAAAAGGGAAAGTAAAACTCATCTCTATTTTTCCATCAATTGATACAAGCGTTTGCTCAATCCAAAACCACAAATTCAATAACGAAGCAGGTGCTTATGGCGACAAAGTTGCTTTTCTTGCTATCTCGATTGACTTACCTTTTGCCTTAAAGAGATTCTGCGGTGCAGAGGGCCTTACGAACCTTCAAACTTTATCGGATCACCGTGATGCTGATTTCGGTAATAAATACGGTTTCTTGATTAAAGACTTAAGACTTCTTGCAAGAGGTGTTGTTATTATTGATAAGGATGATGTTATTCGCTACGTTGAGGTAGTTCCAAATGTTGGTCATGAACCAAACTACGATAACGCTTTAAAGGCGCTAAAATCAATACTATAAATTGAATAAGAAAAGGGGGCTTTAGCGGCCCCTTTTTTTTATTCGATAATCTCTCCTATCAAGTCATAGTCATCACAAGAGGTGATCCGAGCATTGATAAAATCTCCAATCTGTATATTTGTATTCAAATTGTTTTTCAGAAGGACTTCTTGATCAACTTCTGGTGAATCGTACTCTGTTCGTCCAACAATAAACTGATCCTCAAATCTATCCACAATTACTTTATAACTCTGCCCAACCTTAAGCTGATTATTTTTAAGGGATATTTCACGTTGTAATTCCATGATTGATTCCAATCGCCTATCCTTTTCCTCAGTTGTGATGTCATCGGGATAATTGATTGCTGAAAAAGTATCTTCCTCCTCGGAATAGGTGAAAACACCCACCCTATCAAATTTTGAATTTTTAACAAAATCAAGGAGTTCTTCGAAATCCTGTTCCGTTTCACCTGGGTGGCCAACCAGAAAAGTTGTTCGAATAGCGATACTAGGGACCTCTTCTCTTAATTTATTGACGAGCTCAATCGTCTCGCTCTTATTCAATCCTCTGCGCATCAACTTTAGCATATTATCACTTATATGCTGAAAGGGAATATCAATATACTTGCAAACTTTGGGGTTGTTCTTGATAACTTCAATCAGATTTATAGGAAAACCCGTAGGGTAAGCATAGTGTAGTCTAATCCATTCAATACCAACAATCTTGCTGAGTTCTTGAATAAGTTCAGGAAGCATCCTTTTGCCATAAAGATCAAACCCATAATAGGTGGTATCCTGGCCGATTATTAGCAACTCCTTTACTCCATCCTCAGCTAAGTGTTTTGCTTCATCAACTAGCGATTCAATGCTTCTCGATATGTGCTTTCCTCTAATCAGGGGAATAGCACAATAGCCACAACCCCAATTACACCCTTCAGATATCTTAAGGTAAGCGTAATGCTTTGGAGTAGAAAGTAATCTATAATTTGCTAACTCCGAGTTATAATTGGATTTTAAGTCTTTTAAAATTTCAGGAAGATCCGCAACTCCATAAAAACCATCCACTTCGGGTATTTCCTTTACTAAATCGTCTTTATATCTCTGAGAAAGACACCCCATTACATATACCCTATCGATAACGCCCTGATTTTTCGCATTCACAAATCGAAGAATGGTATCAGTTGATTCCTCCTTGGCATCGGCAATAAAACCACATGTATTGATAACCACAACCTTTGCAGAAGTATCGTTAGAATCGTGAACCACCTCCCACCCATCGAAATCGAGTTGCTTCATTAGTACCTCAGAATCCACTATATTCTTTGAGCACCCAAGGGTTACAACATTAATCTTTCTTTTCTTACTCATCGCTAAATGTAAAAAACCCGGGAATTAAACCCAGGTTAAAGTTATTTTATATCTTATGAATTAACTAAATAGGGAATCAACGAATTCAAATCGATCAAATATCTGAAGATCAGTTACCTTTTCGCCAACTCCGATAAATTTTACCGGAATCTTAAACTGATCGGAAATACCAATAACAACACCACCTTTAGCAGTACCATCGAGTTTTGTAAGCGCTAAGGCGGTTACTTCTGTTGATTTGGTAAACTGTTTCGCTTGCTCAAATGCATTTTGACCAACCGAACCATCTAAAACCAAAAGAACTTCATGAGGTGCATTGGGTATTACCTTTTGCATAACCATTTTGATCTTTGATAGCTCATTCATAAGATTGATCTTATTATGGAGTCTACCAGCTGTATCAATAATCACAACATCAACATTATTTGCTTTTGCTGATGTAAGCGTATCAAAAGCAACCGAAGCAGGATCAGCACCCATCTGCTGTTTAACAATAGGAACTCCAACCCTTTCGGCCCAAATGGTTATCTGGTCAACAGCGGCAGCCCTAAAAGTATCGGCAGCTCCAATTAACACAGATTTACCTGCATTCTTATATAGATAAGCCAGTTTGCCAATGGTTGTTGTTTTACCCACACCATTAACGCCCACGACCATTATCACATAAGGGTTTCCATCTTTAATATCGGGGATTAATTCTGATTCAACAGATTTATTCTCAGCAAGCAGGTTTACGATCTCTGACTTCAGAAGTTGATTAAGCTCAGCTGTATTAAGAAATTTTTCGTTAGATGCCCTTTTTTGAATCCTTTCGATAATCCTTAGAGTCGTTTCAACTCCAACATCTGAAGAAATTAAAACTTCCTCAAGGTTATCGAGCACCTCATCATCAACTCTAGACTTACCAGCAACAGCCCTTGATATTTTCTTCAATAAGCTTTCCTTGGTTTTCTCAAGGCCCTTATTTAAGGACTCTTTATTCTCTTTTGAGAAAAAACCTAAAACACCCATAAACACTTAATATAAATAATCGCCGAATATACAAAAAAAAGAAAAGCTTTCCTTTACAGAAAGCTTTATCAAATATGTCTCAAGCCAAGAAGCAAACTACTTTGCTTTAAAAAAATCTTGAATCTCAGCGTTAATAATCATTTCCTCTTTAAACATGTAAGCTCCTGATTTAGGAGACTTTACCATTTTTATGCATTTTGTACGTACTCTTCCGGTACCTTTCTGCATTGAAGCAACTACTTTCTTTGCCATGTCTTAATAATTATTTTGTTTCGCGATGAAGGGTTACCCTTTTTAATACAGAGTTGTACTTACGAAACTCTAGTCTTTCTGGGGTGTTCTTTTTGTTCTTTGTGGTTATATATCTAGAAGTTCCTGGCATACCGCTTTCCTTATGCTCAGTGCACTCCATAATAACCTGCACCCTGTTACCTTTCTTAGCCATTTGTAAATTCTTTAATAAATGTTAATCAACCCTTTTTCTTGTGATTTTTTCAGAACGGCTTTAAGCCCATTCTTGTTGATGGTACGTACACCAGCTGCGGTAACTTTAAGAGTAACCCAACGGTTTTCTTCTTCTAAGAAGAATCTTTTTGTAAGAAGATTAGGGTAAAACCTTCTTTTGGTTCTCCTCTTTGAATGGGAAACATTGTTCCCAACCATCATTTTTTTCCCGGTAATTTGACAAATTCTTGACATCTTGTATAATGTTTTTCAAACAGGTTTTTTCAAAACAGGTCGCAAAATACGCTATAAATATTTAATTATTCAAACTTTTACTCAAATATATTTCATAAAAATCAAATATTTTCATCAATCAGCATTAATCTTAACATATTCAAGGCAGTTACCGATGATCGAATAATATTTCGGGTACGATCATTTGAGAACTTTAACTCTCTGCTAAATAAAGACTTATTTGATGCAACAGCAATCCAAACAGTTCCAACGGGCTTTTCGGGAGAGCCACCATCGGGTCCAGCAATACCTGAAACAGCAATGGAATAATCGGTCTTTAGTTTTTTCTTAACTGCATTTGCCATTGCTTCTACGACGGGCTTACTTACAGCACCATATTGTTTGATTATTTCAGGATCAATCCCCAGTATTTCTTCCTTAACCTCGTTAGAGTAAGCTACAATACTACCCTTAAAATAGGCAGATGATCCCGGAACTTGAGTTATCAAGTGAGCAATAGTACCACCAGTACAACTCTCTGCGGTTGATAGCGTTGCGCTCTTTGCTTTAAGTAGTTGTCCAACAATCTCCTGCAATGCAACCTCACCCTCACCGTATATATAACTAGGTATTATCTGATAGAGTTTTCTTACTTCACAATCAATCAAATCCGTTAAATTTATTTCTTTATCGCCAAAGGCTGATAATCGAAGACGGATTGAGGTTGGGCTGGGCAGGTATGCAAGTTTAATACTTCTTGGGAGTTGGTTTTCCCAATCGGTCAACTTTTCAGCCAAGTATGATTCGGGTAAACCAAAGGTCTGAATGGTTCGATGAACAACAATCTGATTAGTTATCAACTTAGATAGCCTAGGTAGTACCTCATTTTCCATCAAACCAATCATTTCAAAAGGGACACCAGGTAAAGATATAAGAATCTTCTCTTCTTTTCCGAACCACATTCCCGGAGCAGTACCTAATCTATTTTGAAGTACTATGCAGCAATCTGGGACTTCTGCCTGTTTACGATTAAGTTCGGTTAAATCCAGTCCTCTGGTTCTGAACATGGATGATAAATGCTCGAGTGTTGGTTTATGGATAATAAGTTTTCCCTTGAAATATTCAGTCAATGTTGATTTTGTTATATCGTCGTTTGTAGGACCAAGTCCTCCAGTCAAAATAACAATGTCGGCATTGTTAAAAGCCTCACCTATTGCATTCTGTATAATCTGTCTTGAATCAGGTATTGACACAATTCTACAGACTCTAATCCCAATAAGATTAAGATTTTCAGCAATCCACGCTGAATTTGTATCAACAATCTGACCAATTAGGATTTCATCACCAATTGTTATGAGCTCAGCATTCATTGGAATTAAATAAAGGAGCAGCCTATACTAGCCACTTCGATGAGCCTCTCAGGGGACTTGAACCCCCGACCTGCGGTTTACGAAACCGCTGCTCTACCAACTGAGCTAAAGAGGCAAAATGTTAACGCAAAAATAGCTAATTAAACATTGTTACCAAATGTTTTATTGTTGGCCAAACAATCGTTTTCACTATTGATGCATGATTTTAAAGCAACCAATCTACTATAAAGTGTTGGATGGGAATAATTTATTAAAACATAAAGGGGATGAGGTGTTAAGTTGGAATAGTTCAACGATGATATCTTTTTCAATGCGTTGATCAAGCCAATACCCATTCCGTTAATAGCAGCAAATCTATCTGCGGAAAACTCCATCTTTCGGCTAATTGCATTCATGAGAACGCCTAATAGGGTTTGAATTGGATCAATCAAAAGCACAAAGCAAAGAGCATTTAAGTAAAATACCGATGAGTTACCAACTCCTCCCATAACCTTTGTGAATACGAGGCTTTGTGAAATCAAACCAAAAAAATAAAGGAATAAAGCGGCTTGAATCATTCCAACCGAAAGATTAATCCATATGTGATGTTTCTTGTAATGCCCTAGCTCATGCGCTAAAACGGCAACAATCTCATCATCTGATAATTTATTGGTTAAAGTATCGTACAAAAAGATACTCTTTTTATTACCAAATCCAGTAAAAAAGGCATTTGCCTTTGTTGAACGCTTTGAACCATCGATCAAATAAATCCTATTTATTGAAAAGCCCAATGAGGTCGCAAACTCAATGACTTTACTCTTTAAATCCCCCTCAGGCAAGGGAGTTTTTCGATTGAAAAGCGGCAAGATAATAGTTGAATACAAAGCATTCATGAGTAGCGAAAAAAACAATACGATAACCAATGCTGTAATCCAGAATATATTGGGACTTAAAAGATACAACCAAGTTATTACACTTAAGACTATCCCCCCTAGCACTCCCATTAACACTATGTTTTTCAGGATATCTATGATAAATAGTTTTTTGGTTGATTTATTAAAACCATACTTCTCCTCAATTACAAATTTATCGTAATAGCTGAATGGTAATGAGAGAATTAAAGAGATTAACCCTAAAATGCCAAAAAACATTAAGGTTTGTATAATTTGATTTTGAGAAGTTTCTGACAGTGTTGCTTGTAAGTAACCAAAACCCCTAAGTATAAAGAAGGATAAGACTAGTATCGAGCTAAAAGAAGATTCAATGATCGATAATCGTATCTTTTCTTTTTCATAGTTTTGCTGTTTCTGATAGTTTTCAGCATCATAAACATCTGATATTAATAAAGGAAGTGTATCAGGTCTATTTCTATGATTTAACCATTCAAGAAAAATTGAAAAGGTATAATTATAGACCATTATACCAAGAATCAGATAGAATAGAAAAGTGATCATGTATTGACTATTTTAATGAGTTAATTCTTTCTTCAATAGTTAACTGGTAACTATCTATTTCAGGTAAAGGGTAGAGTTTTTTTGCTTTTCGAAGCCATTCCAAGGCAATATCAAATTTTCCGAGCATTTCGCTTGCTAATGCAAGATTGAATGCTGCTTTAGCGCTTTGTTTACGTTTATTCAAGGGAAACACTTTTTGCCACTCCGAAGCAGCATCAATCCAATTGCCCTTTATAGCATGAGTTGCTCCAATTTCCAACTCCTTAGATCCAGAATGGAATAAAATTCTTTTATCGTTATTCCAAATTGGGGCTATTTTTTTAGCATATTTCTCACCGCACTCGTTTCCTGCATATGCGGATGCAGAAAAGTAACCGGGAATCTGGGTTCCCACTGATACTGGTACCCAATCCTTAGCATCCCACATTAAGGTATCCCTATAAAGGTATGCATTAGCTATTTGATTCCTCGCAATATCATAAACTCTCCAGTAACTATAAACAACAGCATTTAAATACCCATAATAGAAGATATAATCACTATTCTGAGTTTTATAAGAATCAGTATTCTCAAGTACCTTTATGTATTCTAAGGAGATAACTAAATCAGCACTATCCTTACTTGCAATATTCTTTACAGTACTCCATGATAATGGTTTAATGTATTTTGAGCTATCGATCCTATAGTATTGTCGAATTGGAGTGTTTAAGCCATCAAACCATGGAGAGTTGTTCAGGTTTTCCTTTAAGGAAAGGGCCGCCTCTTCTGAAGCTACGCTATCAATAGCATATGCAAATCTTTCTTTTTTATCGACCCTTTTGTTTTTATATAAATTAACGAGGATTAGCGGTTTGTTAAAATCGCTAGGAATATTTAGTTCTGGTTTATTAAGGTATTGTATATCAATCTCTTTATAGGGTATACATGAAGTAAGTCCTAATAAGGAAAGATATATCCCAATTTTTAATCGTTTCATTTAGAAAATGGGCTTAGTTAAAACAATAAACCATCCAATCGGATGGTTTATTGTAGGGTATTATGGTAAAACTAGGTTAAGTATTCATCGCGCCACAAACATTTATTACCTGCCCGCTAACGTATGATGAAAGTTCGGAACCTAAGAATATACAAACATTTGCTACATCTTCAGGTGTTCCACCACGTTGTAATGGAATCTTTTTAACCCACTCATCGCGAACATCATCAGGGAGTTTATGAGTCATCTCTGTAATGATAAAACCAGGAGCAATTGCATTACAACGGATATTTCTGGATCCTAACTCCCTGGCTATTGATTTTGTAAAACCAATAATTCCAGCCTTTGAAGCGGAGTAATTTGATTGCCCTGCATTTCCAGATACACCTACAACAGAGCTCATATTGATAATTGAGCCATTCCGCTGCTTCAACATATACTTCTGGACAGCCTTTGTTAGGTTGAAAACTGATTTTAGGTTGACTCTGATCACTAAGTCCCATTGCTCTTCAGTCATCCTCATAAGAAGAGTATCACGGGTAATCCCTGCATTATTTACAAGAATTTCAATAGTACTAAAATCAACAATGATGTCATCCACCATTTTCTGAGAAGACTCAAAATTACTGGCATCCGAAACATATCCTTTGGCTTTAACGCCTAAAGCTAAGAGCTCTTTTTCCAAGTTTTTAAAGTTCTCATCATCAGCGATGTCGGTAAACGCAATGTTTGCACCCTCTTTAGCATATGCAATAGCTATTGCTCTACCAATACCACGAGCAGCACCAGTAATTAAAGCATTTTTTCCTTCTAATAACTTCATAATTTATGATTTGATGTTTAACTAGGCAAAAGTAAAAAAAACAATAGAAAATGAAACATGAAATTCGATGACTCGGTAATTTGAGAAATCCAAAGACAAAATTAATCTATAAAAAATTAAAAGATGATTTGATACATTTTATTTTTGTATTCCCCAAAATATAGTTTATTTTCACCTGTCTATAGTAAACACCTTAATAAAATTCAATGCAATGAAAATCAGAATGAAGATTAGGAGCAAAATGCTTCTATCAGTAATAATTATTGCATCAGTGGTATTCATTTCTTCAATTGGTTACTTAACCGCCACCCTTAAAAGCAAATCGCTTAAAGATGCTTTTAAACTTGCCGATGCGGTTGCAAGAGAGAACGCCAACACCATTCGATCGTCTCTCAGTATTGAGATTGGTATGGCGCGATCATTGGCAAACAGTTTTCACAACTTTAGAAGCATTCCAGAAAGAGAGCGAGAATCGATGTCAAAACTTTTTTTAAATGGTTTAGCCGTTGAGAACCCTGATTTTTTATCGGTTTGGATAAGCTGGGAGAAAAAATCTCTTGATAAAACATGGGCCAAACCATTCGGAAGAGATAGGTATACCTACTATCGTGAAAATAGTGAGCTTAAATATAAAATGGATATCAAAAACTATGAAGGAGATGATATTAATAGCAGCTATTACTTAATAAAAACTTCAAAAAAAGAAACAGTAATTGATCCTTACTGGTTCTCCTACACCAATGGGAGCAAACCAGTACTAGAGACCAGTGTTTGCGTGCCTCTAATTGAAGGAGATAGGTTTGCTGCTCTTATGGGTTTTGATTTTGACCTTTCATGGTATCGGAATTTAGTGGATAAACTTAAACCATTTGATGGTAGCATCGCGATGCTCCTTTCACAAAACGGAACCATTGTAGGACATACAATCAATGATTTTATTGGATTACCCTTTGATAGTTTATATCCCGCTGAGAATAAAACATTTGACATACAATCAAAAGTGTTTAAGGGGAAGAGTTTTTCATTTACAATGACAGATAGTAAAACTAAAGTAGAGTATTATGCAACATTTGCTGATATTCCAATTGGAAAATCAGATACTCCATGGTCTTTAGCAATATTCGTCCCTACAAAATCTCTAACCGCTGATGTTCAACGCGTATCACAAATTTCACTCTACGTTATCCTTTTAGGATTATTTATTCTATTGGTTGTGAACTGGATAATGGCTTACAACATAACAAATCCTTTAAAAAGAACCACTCAAGTGCTTAGAGAACTTGCACAAGGAGAGATTGATACCAATAATAAGCTAACAGTTAAAACTGGAGATGAAATTGAAGATATAGGTAATTCGGTAAATACTCTAATTGATGGATTATCCAAAACGGTAAACTTCGCCAACGAAATTGGAAAAGGAAATTTAAATGTTGCCTATAGCAAACTCAGCGATGGGGACATGCTAGGTGAATCATTACTTAACATGCGTAAAAGCCTAGAACACGCTAAGATACAAGAGGATAAACGAAAGATTGAAGATGAAAAGATGAATTGGGCGACCCAGGGTATTGGGAAATTCGCTGAAATTCTCCGTCAGAATACAGATGATATGAATGAATTTTCCTATCAGATTATTAGCAACTTAGTAAAATATATTGATGCTAATATTGGGGGGTTATTCCTTATCAATAATGATAACAAGAATGATATCTACTTTGAGCTTGCCTCCTGCTACGCCTATGATAGGCGTAAATATCTTCAGAAGAGAGTCGATTTGGGCGAGGGTTTAGTTGGCCGGTGTGCAAAGGAAGGTGAAACAATTTACCTTACTGATATCCCAAAGGATTATATCCATATCGAATCAGGATTAGGAAATGAAACCCCATCAGGCCTACTTTTAGTTCCTTTAAAGCTTAACGATGAGGTTTACGGTGTAGTTGAAATTGCCTCGTTTGAGGCTATTGAAAAGCATGTTATTGAATTCATCGAAAAAATTGGTGAAAGTATTGCTGCAACAATTTCAAACGTTAAAATAAATATTAGAACCATTAAGCTTCTCGAAGAATCAAAGATTAAATCAGAAGAGCTCGCATCGCAGGAAGAGGAAATGCGTCAGAACATGGAGGAACTTCAAGCTACCCAGGAAGAATCCGCACGAAAATCATTTGAGACTGATAGTCTGGTGAATGCTCTAAATGCCTCTAGCTATGTGATCGAGTACGATTCGAATGGTCGGGTTATTTCTGTAAATGATGCTTACCTCGAGTTAACAGGGCAAAAGGCAAAAGATATTATCGGATCGCACCATAGCGATAATATGCAGATGACCGAGAAACAAAAACGTGAGTACAAGAATTTTTGGAATGACCTTAAAAATGGATCGATTCGTAAAGAAACCAATAAGGTTAAGCTATCCGGAAAGACCTACACCTTTATCGAAACCTACTCTCCAATTTTCAATGAAAACCATCAAGTGATTAAAGTTCTAAAGATTGCACACAACATAACCGATTTTATTGTAGATAAAAAGGAGAAGGAGAAATAAAATAAATGGCTATCCGTTATCATGCCTATTGATAAAACTCATTCTTTTGTAGATTCCTGCATTGCCTTTGGCGAACTCGCAAGCTCGGTGCGCAGGAATGACCGTTTGGACTGTTTATTGTACATTTAGGTATTATTACTGACAATCATAAAATAATAAAGCCCAGTTTTTACTGGGCTTTATTATTTTATAGAAATTGCGTTGATACTACCTAAAGTTGATACCTACCCCAGCGTTGTAAAGTTTGTATTTGCCAACCGTATAGTCGAAATGAAATGCAATAACAGCAAGTTTTAATCTTAATCCAACATTAGCAGTCATGCCACTATTTACAAAATCAATGGAAATTGGATCGGTTACATCAAGACCGAGGTTAACACCTGGTACGGAATAGTTTCCTTTTAATTTAACGTCAGTAGTTGATTTATTATAACCTACCCCAGCATAAACCGTTAATACAGGGATTGATTTCGAAATTAAAAGTTTTGTTGTATAACCGGAAGCATCAAAATTTAATGTTTGAGTTGAAGTTCCATTTTGGGGTGCATTTACATCAAAGCTCGATTTAAACTTTGTATAGCCAAAGAACCCGCTAACATTGAAGGGTAATGCTTTAAATCCTGGAATAAACTCTTTAAATTCGTTTTTGATACCAAAACCCCAAAGGCTAAATTTCCCTACATCGGGAATTTTAATTGTAGGCAGAATACGAAAATCAACTTCAGTATTAAATGGTAAACCAATACCAGCCTGAATCATTGGAGCAGGAATAAACTTTAAACCAGCACCTTTGGGCATTGTTAAACTACCCGGTATCAGAACATCTTTAGGAACTAATATTGGACCATTATCCTTAGCACCAGTGACTGTTGGTGCTATATTATTAGTTGTTGTTTGTAGCTTCCAATAGTCAAGATTTAGCTTAGAAACGTCAAAAGTTTTTGAACTTGAAGGAGGAATCGCAGTAGCCATGGTAAAAGTTAAATCAAAACCAAAAAGCTTATGAGGTTTTGCAGAGTTGTACCATCCGCTATTCAAACCAGCTCCAAAGCCTTTTCCAAAAGGTTCAAGATATGCTTTAGTTAATTTATTGGCATCTTGAAGACTACCGGTTAAAAACTTTACAACGTCCTCTTGCGCTTTACCCGAAAAGGAAAGCGAGAGCAGCAATACTAATGAAAAGATCAGTCGTTTAGTAATTTTCATGGTATTTGAGTTTAGGGTTAGTTTATTTTAAAGTACTAATATAGTATTTTTGTAAAAACAATAGTTATTGAAAAAAGTTGTTTTAGTTGGTATCTTAACACAAAATTACCAAATACCTTTGATTAAAAGTACCTATTTTTGCAAAAAAAGGATAATGAGCAATATTCCCCTAGCTGAACGGATGCGCCCCAAAACTCTTGATGAGTATATTGGACAAAAGCACCTTGTTGGTGAAAAGAGTATCCTTAGGGAGATGATCAGCTCAGGTAACGTATCATCTTTTATCCTCTGGGGACCACCAGGTGTTGGTAAAACAACACTGGCAAAGATTATTGCCAATCAGCTTAAAAGGCCATTCTTTATTCTTAGTGCCATTAATTCTGGCGTAAAGGATGTTCGAGAGGTTATTGAAAAGGCGAAATCTCAAAAATATTTCGACTCACCTGCTCCTATCCTTTTTATTGACGAGATTCATCGTTTCAGCAAATCACAACAGGATTCACTTCTTGGGGCCGTAGAGCAAGGTGTTGTTGTTCTGATTGGTGCAACTACTGAAAATCCATCCTTTGAGGTTATCGCTCCGCTTCTATCCCGCTGCCAGGTTTATATCCTTAAATCGCTTGAAGAACCTGAACTTAACGAATTGCTGAAAAGAATCTTTGAAAAGGATATTATCCTTAAAAAGTACACCTTTAATGTTGAACAAACCGATGCCCTTTTCCGGTTCTCGGGAGGAGACGCAAGAAAACTGTTGAATATTATTGAGTTGCTATACAATACCCAGATCAATAATCAAGAGATTTTAATCAACAATAAACTTGTAATTGATGTTTTACAAGAGACCGTTGCCTTTTACGATAAAAGTGGTGAACAGCATTACGATATAATATCAGCGTTTATTAAGTCTGTTCGGGGTAGTGACCCGAATGCAGCTGTCTACTGGTTAGCACGGTTGATTGAGGGAGGAGAAGACCCTAAATTCATTGCTCGGAGAATGGTGATTCTTGCATCTGAGGATATCGGACTGGCAAACCCTAATGCACTGCTTTTGGCTACAAGCTGCTTTCAGGCGGTATCATTAATTGGCATGCCAGAATCAAGGATAATCCTCTCTCAAATAGCAATATATCTTGCAACTTCGCCCAAAAGCAATTCATCCATTGAAGCAATTAATTCAGCTCAAGAGCTAGTTAAAAATACTGGGGATCAACCCATTCCTCTTCACCTTAGAAACGCCCCAACGAAGCTGATGAAGGAGATTGGCTATGGGGTTGACTATAAGTATGCACACAGCTATGAAGGAAATTTTGTGCTTCAAGATTTTCTTCCTAAATCATTAATTGGTAGCACTCTTTACAAACCTCAGAATAATAGCAAAGAGAAAGAAATTTCCATTAAACTTGCAGCTCTTTGGGGATCAAAGTATAACTACAAATAAATTACAAATTAATCTAAATATGAGCATATTAAAGTCAATTCCATTACTTAATCACCTCGATTCGGGCAACTTCTTTCTAATGGCAGGGCCTTGCGTTGTGGAGAATGAAGAAATTACATTCAAAACGGCTGAAACGATTAAGCTAATTGCCGATAAGTATAAAGTGCCATTTATCTTTAAAGCATCCTATAAAAAGGCCAATAGATCGAGACTCGACTCATTTTCAGGTATTGGGGATGAAAAGGCGTTGAAGATACTCGCTGAAGTTAGGAAACAATTTCAGGTACCTATTGTTACCGATATCCATACCATTGATGAAGCATACCTTGCTGCCGAGTATGTAGATGTTTTACAGATACCAGCATTCCTTTGTAGGCAAACTGAACTTTTAATAGCTGCCGCAAAAACCGGAAAAGTTGTAAATATAAAGAAGGGGCAATTTGTTTCTCCCGAATCGATGAGCTTTGCCGCTCAAAAAGTGGTAGAATCAGGCAACAATCTCGTATTTCTAACAGAACGTGGAACTACATTTGGTTATCAAGATCTAGTTGTTGATTTCAGGGGGATTCCTATTATGAAAAGTTTTGGGTTCCCGGTAGTAATGGATGTTACCCATTCTCTTCAACAGCCTAACCAAACGGTTGGTGTTACAGGTGGCAAACCAGAATTAATCGAAACCATTGCTAGAGCTGCTATTGTTGTTGGTGCTGATGGTTTATTTATAGAAACTCATCCTAATCCATCCAAAGCATTATCTGACGGAGCAAATATGCTTAAACTAGATCAGCTTGAAGGGCTAGTTGAAAGATTAGTGAAAATAAGACAGACAATAAATAGCCTATAATCTTTTACTACAAATCAAGAAAAAAGCCGCTCTGATGATCAGAGCGGCTTTTTTAAAGTATCTTTTTAGAAGAAAATACCTACACTAAAAATCCACTGTGGATTTCTTTGATCAAATTTATAGTTGGTACCATCCAGTGTTAAACCACTTCCAAGTTTACTCAAATTACCCTCATATTTAACATCCAAGGCAATTTTCTTTAGAATATCCAATCCTACACCTATTTGGTAACCAAAAGTTGCATTCTTAAAATTATTTTTAGTAGTTTCTGTTGTTAGGCTTGCCAGTTTACTTCTTAATCCATCAGACTCATTAAGCATAAATGATGCTACTGGGCCAAGGCCTAAACGAGCTGGTCCTAGCTTCCAACCAACCATTACAGGAATGTCGATTTTATTGAATTTCTGGGTCTCTTGATATACCTGACTTGATGTTACATCAGTAAGTTGTACCTCTCCCTGTGAATGAGAGAAAAGGAGTTCTGGTTGAATAAAAAAGCCAACAATTTGAATTCTTCCAAAGAAACCGAATTGAAGTCCCATTTTGGAATTCCCTTGCTCAACTAAAAAATCTTTAGCTCCAGATGTGGTCGAAATCTGGTCTAAGGTTTTATTATTAAATTTAACATTCGATGATGTTACTCCTCCTTTAAAACCAAAACGGAGGAATTGTGCGTTAGCTGTACCCACAACAGTGAATAATGCTAAGACTATAACAATTAATTTTTTTCTCATATTAAGTAAGTTTTCATTTAACAATCATGAACAAATAACAAATAGTCTGCCAATATAATCGATATCGAGTATTTCCTTAAAATAGCGGGCTAAATAACCTTGCTACAGACTCCTTTAGGTTATATTTATGGGAACGTAAGCTCCATTCTTCATTTGTAACCAATTTACTATTAGAAAGATCGTTCAAAAAAGATTTTTCTAAAAGGGTCGTAACTTGCTCATCATAGATAATCGCTGCAATTTCGAAATTATCCTCAAAGCTCCTATTATCCATATTTGCAGAGCCAACGGAAGCAAATGAGTTATCAATCATCAGTATCTTAGAGTGATTAAATCCACTTTGGTATAAAAACACCTTTATTCCAGCATCAAGCAATTCGGATACGTATGAAAGCGAGCTCCAATATACAACCGTTGAATCAGATTTGCCAGGTAGCATTATTCTCACATCAACTCCGCTTAGAGATGCCGTTTTCAGGGCTGTTAGAATGCTCTCATTAGGAATAAAATAAGGAGATGCAATGTATATATGATGCTTGGCTTTTGTTATTGCAAGAAAGAATGCCTGCATGATGCTTGCCCAATCAGAATCGGGTCCGCTTGCAGTAATTTGAATTGGATGGTGGGAGGTAACAGCA
>JAYTVX010000054.1:0-7293 GCA_043743775.1 Bacteroidales bacterium
GTATAAACAGATATACAAAGGTGGGGTGCAACTTAGTTTGTTCGAATGACTGCTACGGAGCACTGATACCTCGCAGCTCTGCTGCGGGGTAGTTCATTAAGTTTTATTTGAGACACTAAATACCTAAAAGTCTTATTCCCTAAACTCTTAAAAGTTTCCTTAGTAAATTACGAACGAGACAAAGTGGTTTGTTCTTCTATCGGGGGAGATACTGAATAGCCATGAGGAAACATCCTCGAAGTTGGTTTCCTGACTTTCCCCTTTGTACTTAACAAATGGGATTAAATCCTTGGTGAAAACGAATATCAACTTATTGTTTTCAGGCTCAACCGTTGTTCGTTCTAGAGGGTAATTGATATTCTTATTTAACGGGAAGGTGTAGGATTTTCCGGCCTCGAGCAGCTGTTGTTTTTCGTAAGAGTTGGGGAAGGTTAACGCAGCAAACTTATCGTAGATGTTGAAGATATTCAGGTAACAGTTGATCGATGGGGTAATGGTATAGGTTAAATTATCTCCATCCTGATATCCCTGCTTAATTCCTTCAACCGATACGGAGAATGCTGGGTCAGCACTCGTATTGTACAGAATTACATTTGCATCGATGGTTACCTCTACATAAAAATTTTGTTGTTCATCCAGCCCTTTTCGGAATTCCATGGTGTAATCCTGAATTGCACCGCGGATCTCCGATTGCTTATTGGACATAAAAACCTCCTCGTACTTAGAGCCAATCTCGCTTTTGAAAAGCATGTCGTAGGATTTGATGCTCTCCGAAACCCCAGCCATTTTAAGCGCGTTAACCTTTGCCTCGGCTAAAGCCTTCACTTTGGCAACCTCCTCGCTTACGCTACCGCTAATCAAATAGCTACCCTTTGCACCTTTAATGTGTTTTATCTCCATTTTCTGGGCAATAGATGATAGAACTATTAAAGTTCCGACTGTTAGTAGAGCTAGTTTTTTCATGACCTGAGGTGTTATTTCAATGAGTAAAGATATTAAAATGATAGCTAAATGTATGCCAAAGTTGATGGGAATTCTTTTTCCTTTATTTAGAATAGTTACGTGGTTACGGGTTACAAGAGGGGAAGAGGGGAAGAGGAGAAGAAGGGAAGAGAAGAAGAGAAGAGGAGAAGAACGAGGAGTAGAGATCATTCTTCATTCTCCCTTCTTCATTCTTCATTCTTCATTCTTCATTCATCTCCCTATCCACATCCTTATCGCCTCGACCCGAAAGGTTAATGATTGCCAGCATCTCTTTTCCTTTTAGGATTTTAGCTGCGAGTGCAATGGCATGCGACGATTCAATGGCAGGAGTAATTCCCTCCAGCTGCGAAAGAAGCTTGAACCCGGCAATTGCTGCCTCATCCGTAACAGGGTAGTAATTTGCTCGCTTGGTATCCTTCAGGTATGCATGCTGAGGGCTTATACCGGGATAATCTAACCCTGCAGCGATGGAATGTGATTCGGCTGGATTTCCATCCTTATCGACTAGGCAGTAGGAGTAAGTCCCTTGAAAAACGGAAGGTTTCCCGAACGAAAGGGTAGCCGCAGTATTCCCTTCACACGCTTCTCCACCTCCCTCGGCTCCGAATATCTCCACCTCACTATCGTTTAGGAATCCCGAGAATAGCCCAATTGCATTCGATCCTCCACCAATGCAGGCAAAGATTGCCTGAGGTAGTCGACCCTCGGCGTTGAGTATTTGCTGACGCGCCTCCTGACCAATGACGCTCTGGAAGTATCCAACCATTTTTGGGTAAGGGTGAGGTCCAACCTGTGAGCCAAGCATATAGTATGAATTAGGATGTTCGATGTAGTACCCTAGCGCTACATCAACGGCATCCTTGAGGGTTGCGGTTCCCGACTCAGTAGGAATAAGCTCTGCACCGAGCAGTTTGATTCGGCTTACGTTTAGCGCTTGTCGCTTAATGTCCTTTGCTCCCATAAATACCTTGCAGGGGATTCCCATTAGCGCAGCAGCGGTTGCCGTGGCAACGCCATGCTGACCGGCCCCTGTTTCGGCAATAATCTCCTTGGCGCCCATGTGCTTTGCAATAAGAATCTGCCCAATGGTATTGTTGATCTTATGGGAACCGGTATGATTAAGGTCCTCCCGCTTCAGGTATACGGTTGAGCCGATGTACTCCGATAACCTTTTTGCGTAGTAAAGCGGCGATGGCCGTCCAACGTACTGTTTTAGGTAGTAGATGTACTCCTTGTTGAAGGAGGGATCTTTTACCAATGTGTCGAACGTGCTTGCGAGCCGTTCCAAGGGTTTTGCTAGTACTTCGGGTACATACGCTCCGCCATAATTACCGTAAAGACCATTGTAATCGAGCATTTCTGAGATAGGGGATACTACTATGTTTTGTTTTAAAGCTGTTGTTTCCATGATTTCTTATTTTAAGATTTTTTAAACACAGAGGCACAGTGATACAGAGAATATGAAGCATTAATTTTATTAGATACTCTGTGAGCCTATGTGTGTACGAATTGAATGATTTTGTTGATGTATAGTTATGATGAGTGATTACGAATAATCACAGGCACCCAAGTAGGGTGCGAGAGGTTAGCGTGCGGGGAGGCCCCGCCAGAGACATGTAAAGTTGATATGTTGATGAAACGGTGTCAATTGATGCTTTATTTGTTATTGTTTATGGACTCTTCGCTACGCTCAGAATGACGCGAGAACGATAGAAACATTTGGACTCTTCGCTGCGCTCAGAGTGACGATAAAACGCTCAGAGTGACGATCAGCATGGCGCAAAAAAAAGGCCGCAGGGGTTACCTGCGGCCTCAAATGCCATTAATAGTAGCAAATTAGGTTAACGCCCCCAGATTTGGAAGATTATACCGTGCCACCACCATGAAATATTTTGTACTGCTGTGTTCATTCTTTACAATTATGGATGTAAACATAAACAATATTTTTAACAATTGGACTCTAACGACAGAAGCATGTGGACTCTTCGCTACGCTCAGAATGACGCGAGAACGATAGACGCAGATGGACTCTTCGCTACGCTCAGAGTGACGATAAAACGCTCAGAGTGATGCACACGGTTAACAGCTGTTAACTTTTACCGAGCTTGAAGCCCCGCTGCGATGTGCTATCAAGATTATTCTCTTTGGTTACGTATTGTATTGGTGTTCGTTTAACTTACATCCCTATATAATCGGTACACTTCATTCTTGAAATTTGAGTTTCACGAATAAAAAAAGCGCTGCTTAATAAGCAGTGCCTCATTGTTAAACCAAATTATTATTGACTAATTGTGTTTCCGGCTAGGGTTACTGCACCAATTCTTGCTAACAACCTACCATTAACAGTTGCACCTGTATTTAATGATATAGATTGATCGGCCATGATGGTACCTTTGAATATTGAAGTAGTTCCAATGGTAGCTGAAGTACCAACTTGCCAAAAGATGTTCGAGGCTAATGCTCCACCGCTAAGAATAACCTGACGTGCGGATGTTACATTTAGTGTAGATGCTATCTGAATAATAAATACTGCGCTGGCATCACCCTTTGCATCAAAAGTTAGGTTACCCGATGATATTTCAAGAGCACCACTTGATTTGTAAAGACCTGGTGTTAATGTTAGTCCACCAATGTTTCCTGCCAACAGGACTATATCTGTGCTGGTTCTTCCTGCTGCATCGTTATATGCAGTAGTTAAATCGCCTTTTGCTGTTGTTAGGTTCGAAGGTGTTGGAACACCATAGTTGGATGCGTACAAATTTCCGATCACCTGTGCAGATGTTGCAGAAGCTCCTCCTGCTGGAAGTATTAATGAAAATCCGGTTAGGAAAGTCCCGGCAGCAGGGCTTAATCCGATATTTCCTGTAACTGCTGAAGCGGGTACATTTGAAACTGCTGAACCAGCCAAAATTACATATTCACCGGCTGATCTGAGGTTTATTGTTGCTTGTACTGTTGTTTGACTCGGAATTACTACTGGATTACCAGGGGTTGTCGAATCATCCTTTTTACAGCTTACTGTAAATACAACCGCTGCGATTGCGAGTATTGGTAATAGTTTAATTAATTTCATAATTTAAGTTATTAAGTTTTGTGAGTTATTCTCACAGTACAAAGATATGTGCACTCACCCTGCTGGTAGTTATATCTTTATGTAATTAAGTTACATCATTCACACCATTGCCGAAATTATGTATTACTTAAGCAAAATTTAAACCAACCCCTAAAAAGGGGCTATAACTTACGTATTGCTACGCCCAAGTTTGCCCTTCTTTTTAAGGAGGGTTGGGAGGTCAAAACCTTAAGCCAACGATATTGATTTGTAGATAGTGAGTTTCGGTCAACGCCGTAATTACTTTTGCTGGGGCGATTATCCAAAGCTTCGGAGTGAGTGGAGACCCCAGCTCGCCAATGAACGACCTCGCCGCAAGTGGCGGGGAACCGAGCTTGCGAGTTCGCCGAAGGCAATATAACCCTAGAGATCCCTCGCCTAAGCTCGGGATCAGTGAGACTATAATTATTATTCGTTTTCAACTCTAATAATTATAGTCTCACTGAATGAACGACCTCGCCGCAAGCGGTTGAGGTATCTAAATGAAATTTATTTCCTTATCGCCGCAAGCGGCGGCGAACCGAGTTTACGAGTTCGCCGAAGGCAATATTACTCTAAAGATCCCTCGACTAAGCTCGGGATCAGTTCGACTTTATAATTATTATTCGTTTTCAACTCTAATAATTATAGTCTCACTGATTTAAACTGCCTGTTAATAAAGTTTTGGCTTATAGGTTGGTCGTAGTCGGAATAATGTATAGCTTTATAGGAGTAAACGGTAACAGTAGGTTTGCTACATACATCCATTGTGGGAGTGTAGATATAACAAAGATGTATATATAAGTAAGTTGTGGTGCGTTTTACCGAAACTCGAAACTTATTTAGTTAACTCAAAACAAATACTTACCTTTGACGTTACTAATGTAAATAGACAGCAATGATTGTTTCATTTGGTTCAAAAGAAACTGAGAAAATTTTGAACGGCGAAAGAGTTAAGAAGTTTCCGCCCGAAATACAGCAAATCGGAAGACGGAAACTGAGAATGCTGAATAACTCTCAGTCCATTGGAGACTTGAAAATTCCACCATCAAATCGGCTCGAAAAACTATCAGGAAGGCTTAAGGATTTTTATAGCATTAGAATCAATGACCAATGGAGAATAATTTTTAAATGGGAGAATCATCAGGCTAAAGAGGTAGAAATTATTGATTGTCATAAATGAAAGGAGAAAATATGGAGAGGTTAGAAAATGTACACCCAGGAGAAATTCTCAATGAAGAATTCTTAGTACCAATGAATATTTCTGCCTATAGATTGTCAAAAGACACTGAAATTTCACAGACAAGAATTTCCCAGATAATAAAGGGGAAAAGAAGCATAACAGCGGATACAGCCCTTAGGTTAAGTCTTTACTTTGGGACAAGCCCGAAATTTTGGCTTGGACTTCAGGACGACTATGACATTGAAGAAGAAAGTAAAGGGAAAAAAGAGGTATTCAATCGAATTAGACGAATAAGAAAAAACGCACTGCAAAACGTGGTTTAGTCTATTGTGGCTGATGTAGACGCAGTTTTACTACTACCATTTAGTTCCTTTCCCTGCTAGCGTGGGGAAAAGAAGTTTCAGCTAACTCCCCAATTTTCCAAACATCGGAAAGGGTAATTTTTAGTAGGACGAAAATCACCCTTCTATATAAAAATCATTCCACGCGAACATTAGCAAACACTTTATGTCGAACCCAACAAGAAAGATCCTTAAACTCCGGATAGCGCTGAATGAAAAGTAATAAAAAAGTGTTAGTCAGCTTTATTTTAGCTATACCCTATTTTGCTGCATTTGCTCAGAAGATGGATGAAAGCGCGATTTCAGCAATGAATAGCATTGAATACGGGTACTTTTTTAAACATCTTTAATATCTTGCCAGCGACGAATTAAGAGGACGATACGCAAGTTCGGAGGGTTTCAATAGGGCTGCAAGCTATATTGCTGAAGAATTCAGGAAAAATGGAATGCGGCAGTTTGGCGACTCGGGCACCTATTTTCAGAAAATTCTATTTTTAAAATCTTCCATTGTAAATACCTCTGTTAAATTCCAAGTTGAAAGGAATTCCGAAACGTTGAATGGAGTTTTTGGCAAAAATGTAAGCTTATTGGTAAGCCCAAAATCTGACAAGTTTAACGAAAAACAAAAGCTAGTCTTTGTTGGATACGGAAATATTATACCCGAAGAAAAAATCAACGACTATGAAGGTGTCGATGTAAAAGGTAAGACTGTGATTGTAGCCCTTGGTGGCCCAAAGGATATTAAAAACCATGCATTTGATGATGTTTTGCTAAAAATACATAATGCCGAAGATCAAGGAGCAGGAGGTGTAATTCTCTTTTACCCTCAGAACCGGTTATTTCAAAACCTTATATTTAAATACGTGCATTCATATCTAACCAAAAGCACACTTTACTATTCCGATACTACCATTCATGGATCTATGTCAGATATTAACTTGAAATTGTGCGTGTTTGCTAAAACATCATTTATAAAAGATGTTTTTAACCTGAAGGGGGTTCGTTATTCAAAAGAGCTTAGAGGTATCGAAAAAGGCAAACATTTAAGCAAAGAATTAGATATGTCGATAAGCTGTTCATACGCTACAAATATTGAACAGGTTTACAGTAATAATGTGGTTTCAATTATTCCCGGTATAGATTCAACCCTGAGAAATGAGTTCGTTGTTGTAGGGGCTCATCTAGACCATCTTGGGGTAGGGAAGAAAATAAGGGGAGACTCAATTTACAACGGTATGGTTGATAACGCCTCGGGTTGTGCCTCGTTATTAAGTATTGGAAAAGCCTATAGTCAATTAGCTGAAAAGCCAAAACGATCGGTTATTTTCATTTGCTATACTGCTGAAGAAGAAGCCTTACTTGGCTCTTACTATTTTGTTAATAAAAATGAAATTAAGAAGGGTAAAATAGTAGCAAACTTAAATCTCGATATGATTGCAAATCTATTTGAAACCAAAAGTATTATGCCCATTGGTTATTTACAATCCAATTTATCCGAAGCAGTTGATTATTCAACAAGTAATTTAAATTTATCAATTTCAGCGAGTAGGAGAGTCGAAGAGGATTATGTGGAAAGAGGAGATCAATTTTCTTTCAATGAACTACCCCGCAGCAGAGCTGCGAGGTATCAGTGCTCCGTAGCAGTCATTCGAACAAACTAAGTTGCACCCCACCTTTGTATATCTGTTTATACT
>JAYTVX010000055.1:0-1919 GCA_043743775.1 Bacteroidales bacterium
GTAATAGGATACATCAATACCCGTGGTATAGGAACTCTTTTTTGTTGTAGTTCGAGCATTAAAGCCTATAACTGATGATACAAAGTTTCTTGGGTCATAAAGATGTTCGTTTGTATAACTTAGGTTTGCTTCAAAGTTTAAAAGCTTCCAGAATGGTTTATAGATATTATAACCTAAATCGGTTCCAATAGAGAATTCATTTGGGCTTTGAAGATAGCCCATATCATTGATGTTATAGTTTTTACTTTCGATGTTATTCCATAGATCAAACTTGAAATTTCCTCCTGTTTTGGCAATTTCAACAAACGATTTATAACCCCTAGAAATAGAGTCGTTAAAAACTCTGCTTAAACCTCCATTTCCTGAAAAGGAGAACATATTTCGGTTATCTCGAAAAGTGAATTCAGTTGCTGTAACATTTGCAGTATACTTTCCATCAGGTCGATAGAGGTTTGTGTTTGCAAGACTAACAAATGAGTTGTTCTCTAGGGTTTGGTCAAGCACAACCATATTATAATTGGTAAAGCCCTGAGTAAGAATTTTTCGAGTGCGACCCAATGTATCCTCAATGGTTGCATAAGTATTAGATGTCATTGCATTAAAAAAGCCAATACCAAGTCCCTTGGATGTTCTACCTGAAATTTTTGTTGCATTAATCATCTTGGTTTCGAGGGGATTGTCTACAACCCTCTCCTTGGATGTGTCTATAAGTGATTCAACTTTTGAGTATAAAAATGGTTTGGCTCCAACCCTGCGGGAGTAAAAAATTTGTCCTTTGCTAAAAAGTTCTGTCCCTTCAGTAAAAAATGGCCTTTGCTCAGAATATTGAATTTCAAAAGGGGTAAGATTAAGAACTCTATCATCGGACTTAACTTGTCCAAAATCAGGAACTAAGGTCATATCCAATGTGAAACTTTCACTTAAACCATACTTAAGGTCCAAACCACCACTAAATCTATACTCCATTGATTTTGACACAGGGAACTTTTCGGCATAAGCCGATACATATGGGCTCAATGAAAGTCTAATCGGAGGTTTAATGTTATTGATACCCATTAATTCACCCGATTGATTAACAAGACCTGATACTTTTTTATTAACGAAATTCCAAAAACTCCACTCATTGTACCGTTTAATCTTTCGACCAAAATTAATACCCCAGTTCTGAATATTACTCTGCGAAAATCTAAGCGCCGAAAAAGGTATCTTCATCTCTACGATCCAACCTTTTTCATCAATGGTTACTTCACTCATCCATACGGCATCCCAGCTAGTTTCTTCGTTTTCACCGGTTGCTTTAACATCAGCTTGAACTCCCGATGCAGATACAATAAACTCCAAGTAGTTTATACCATCATTATAAGGGCTGATTAAAAGCGCAAAAACATCAGCCTTAAGGTTGCTATTATCCCTTTGACCTAATTCTCTGTAGATTTTACTAGGATTTGAATCATATAATCTTGCACCAATGTATATGGCATTATTATCGTATAGAACTTTAACTGATGATTTCTCCGATGGAGCAGCACCATTATAGGGTTCGTGCTGAATAAAATCAGCGGCTTCCTTTGCGTTTGCCCAATCAGTTTCATCCAGTTTACCGTCAATTGATATAGGAGAATTGATTCTATACGCTTCAATTTTCTTTTTAATTGCAAGTGAATCCTCTCCCCTTAATGCGAATAAATTATTTGATAATGAAACGAATATCAGTAAAACAAAGCAAAAAGAATTTCTCATTTAAATTCAATTTAAGCGTCAATATATACTAAGAGTCTAAAATGTTACTACGGTTTAATCAATACAAATAAAAAAGGGTGAATGAACTACCCCGCAGCAGAGCTGCGAGGTATCAGTGCTCCGTAGCAGTCATTCGAACAAACTAAGTTGCACCCCACCTTTGTATATCTGTTTATACT
>JAYTVX010000056.1:0-2384 GCA_043743775.1 Bacteroidales bacterium
GACATCTTATCGGCACCAACAACGATAACCTTTTTATGGGTACCGGATTCAATAAATTTTGATGCTGTTACCAATGCGAAAAGGAAACTCGAGCACCCAGCATTAATATCATAACCAAACGCATTTTTAATACCCGCTTTGTCACTTATTATATTTGCCGTTGCAGGAAATAGCATATCGGGGGTAACAACGCCACAAATTAGCATATCAACCTCTTCGGGACGAGTGTTTGTTTTGCGAAGCAATTCGTTTACTGCATGAACCGCGATATCGGAAGTGCCAAGGCCTTCTCCCTTAAGAATTCTTCGTTCCTTAATACCGATTCGTGTCATAATCCACTCATCGGTAGTATCGACCATTCGACTTAATTCTTCGTTTGTTAGAATATATTCTGGGGTATAACCCCCAACGCCAGTAATTGCGGCAGTAATTTTTTTCATTAGCTGAAAGCCTCTCTAATTTTTAAACAGAGGTCCGAGCTAATAACCTCTTTGGTTTGAAGTATCATGTTCATAATAGCCTTGGGGTTTGATGAGCCATGCCCAATGATAACCGGTTCGTTGACACCAAGAATTGGTGTACCGCCATAGTTTTCGGCATTGAACATCTCGAGGTAAGGATTTTCTATTTTTCTTTTTTTGATGATGCGGTAGAATGCTTCAGCTTCTTTGAGAACAACATTTCCCACAAATCCATCGCACACTATCACATCTGCCTTTTCATCGCTAAAAAGATCATTCCCTTCAACGTTTCCAACAAAATGAAAATCCTTGCTGTTTCGCATCAACTCAAAGGTGCTTTTAACAACAAGGTTGCCCTTTTCTTCTTCTTCACCTATATTAAGCAATGCTATCCTAGGGTTCTGAATCCCTAAAAGAAACTTTGCATATAGAGAACCAAGAATACCATACTGGTATAAAACCTCAGGTTTGCAGTCGGGATTTAACCCAACATCAAGTAGTAAGGAATATTTATTTTCGCTTACAGGGATATAGCTGGCAATAGATGGGCGAATGACACCGGTGACTTGCTTTACCGTATACATTGCACCAACAAGCATTGCACCAGTGCTCCCTGCGCTGGCGAAACCATCGATTTGTTTGGTCGCTAAAGCTTTAAAGCCTTGGCTGATGCTTGAATCCGGTTTTCTTGTAAATGCTTTTGCCGGATTTTCACTCATTTCGATAACTTCGGTGCAGTGAACCACATTAAAGTCGTCAGGATTAGCGTTTTCCCTTTTCAGTAAAGAAACGATTTGATTTTCATCACCAAAAAGAACAATCCTCTGATCGGCGGAAAGTTGCTTTTGAGCAAGAATTGCCCCTGAAACTACTGCGTCAGGAGCAAAATCACCACCCATTGCATCTACACCAATTCTCATAAGTAGATTCCTTTAAATGAAAAGAGGGATTGTTTAGGCTTTTGCGGTAGCCTTTTCAATAGCTAATTTGCCACGGTAAAATCCGCATTCTGGACAAACTCTATGGTACTGAATTGCTGAATTACAGTTCGAACATGTTCCTAATGTTGGTAATACAGCCTTGTCGTGAGTTCTTCTCTTATTCCGTCTCTGCTTAGAGATCTTGGATTTGGGATGTGCCATTGTTGTATTTTATTATTGTAAAACTTAGTTTAATTCAATATCTTTTAATTTATTCCATCGAGGGTCAACATCCTCGGTTTCTTCCTTTTTTGAATTGCCGGATAAATAACTTTTCAGTTTCTTAATCATCTCCTTGTTACACTTGGTCTTTGTGCCATTCATTCCATGATATCGTTGAAAAGGTAAACTTAAGCATATACTCTCATATATGTACTGTGCAAGGTTGATTTCGCTATCGTCGATGGATAAAAAGATTATTTCATCCCCTTCTTCGGCTTTATCTTCTCCGAATTTAACGTAAAGCGAACCCTTGAATGAAATTGGGAGCTCAAAATTGTCGAGGCAACGATCGCAAACAACCTCAACGTAACCCTCAAAAGAAATCGTCAGGTCGAGCAATTGGCTTTGTTTGTTAAGCAATACCTCAACTTGAAGTTTTCCCTTCTTAATTTCACTCTCTTCAAACTCGTCAAAAAACTTATCATCAGCCTCTAAGCTAAAGCTGTGTTTACCAACTTTAAGGCCTTTAAAATGAATTGAATATGCGTTCAAATAGCTCTCCACTGTACTCAAAAAATGTCGTGCAAAGGTAAAAAAAATAATATCAAACCAAAAAAAATGAAAATCTATCTAAGGAACAGAAAGTTTAACCTTTTGACTTTTTCTTCCGTTCATTTTCATCGAGATATATCTTCCTCAATCTCATTGATTTAGGGGTAATCTCAACGTATTCATCTTCCTGGATATATTCAAGCGCTTCCTCGAGGCTAAACTTGATGGC
>JAYTVX010000057.1:0-4322 GCA_043743775.1 Bacteroidales bacterium
AACTATACCAAGAGATACACGGCTTGAAGCTCCAGCACCTATAGCCAAAGCAATAGGAAGTGCGCCAAAGGTTGTAGCCAGCGAGGTCATTACAATAGGACGGAATCGTGCCGAGGCGGCTTCAAATGCAGCAACCCTTTTATTAAGGCCGCTCTTACACTTCTTGTTGGCAAACTCTACAATAAGTATCCCGTTTTTAGTAACAATCCCGATAAGAAGAATCATACCAATTTCAGAAAAGATATTCAAGGTTTGTCCGAAGATCCAGAGTGATAGCATTGCCCCTGTGATTGCCATAGGCACAGTAAGCATAATGATAAATGGATCGCGGAAACTCTCAAACTGAGCAGCAAGTACAAGGTAAATAAGCATTAATGCCAAAATCAATGCAAAAGAGATATTCGAGCTGCTTTCGGCAAAATCTCGGGATGGTCCAGCAAGGTCAGTGCTAAAAGAGTCATCCAGAAGTTTGGCGCCAATTCTTTGCATCTCCTCAATTCCCTCCCCAACCGTTTTACCCGGAGCAAGGTTTGCTGAAACTATTGCTGATTTATACCTATTAAAATGATACAGTGTAGGAGGATTGCTATTCTCTTCAATCTTTACTAGATTATCTAATTGAATCATGGTCCCCACATTGTTTCTTACGTAGAGGGACGAGATATCCGCTGGCTTGTTTCTGTTTTCCCGATCAACCTGACCAATAACAAAGTACTGTTTGTTGTTCTTTAAAAAGTACCCATATCTACCACCACTTAAAGCTAAGTTTAATGCATCGGATATATCTCTTTCGCTTACACCAAGACTGGTAGCTTTCAATCGATCAACAGTAATATTTATCTCTGGTTTATTAAATTTTAGATTCACATCAACGTTGCTAAACATCGGACTGTTTTGAGCCTCATCCAAAAACTTAGGCAACACCTCTTGAAGCTTACTGAAATTAAGGTTTTGCAATACGAATTGAACGGGCAAACCCCCTGAAGATGCAGCAGTTATAGTTGCTTCCTGACTTGCATAAACACGGGCATCAGGAATTGATTTATACATTTTTGAGACCCGATCATAAATCTGTTGTTGCGTTGCTTTACGTTCGCTTGGATCCAAAAGAAAGGTCATTACATTACCTGTATTTGCACCTGAACTTCCCATTCCCCCTCCGTATCGTGCAAGTATGAAATTGGCCTCAGGTATTGAATCTATTTGCTTTTTTGCAATCTTATCTAAAATTTTTGCTGTAGCACTAAACTCAGTTCCTTCTGGGGCTGTAATAGATGTTCGAATAAAACTGTGATCTTCTAGCGGTGCTAGCTCCGATTTTAGTTGCTTGGAAATTACAAGAATCAATACAATACATAAACCTAGGATTGCAAATGATATCCATTTTCTAACAATAAAAAAGCTGAGTATCCGACGATATCTTTTTTCCAAACCCACATAAAAATCTTCGGTTGCCAAATAAAACCTTGAATGGTGTGACGCAGACCCGCCGAGGAAAACGTTAAGTACCGGGGTAAGAGTGAGTGAAACCAATGCTGAGATTAGCACTGCCGAAGCAACAACAATACCGAATTCTCTGAACAACCTACCCGTGAACCCCTCTAAAAAAACAACAGGGATAAATACAATCGCTAAAGTGACGGAGGTGGATATAACAGCAAAGAAAATCTCGCGGGTACCCTCAATAGCGGCCTGCATTTTATTCATGCCCCGTTCTATCCGCTTAAAAATATTTTCTGTCACCACAATCCCATCATCAACGACTAATCCTGTGGCTAAAACTATTCCAAGAAGCGTTAGTACGTTGACAGAATAACCCAGAAGGTACATGACGAAAAATGTTCCAATCAGTGAAACTGGAATATCAATGAGAGGACGTAGAGCGATGACCCAATTCCTGAAAAACAGGAATATGATAAGAACAACAAGAGATATTGCAATAGCCAACGTTTCCATAACATCTCGAACCGATTGCCTTACGAATACTGACCTATCGCGACCCACATCCAACTTTACGCCTTCTGGCAGGAATTTATTAACTTGCTCCAAGCGTTTATAAAACTCATCAGAAATTTCGATGCTGTTAGCTCCAGGAAGAGGTATTAAAACCATCGATAAACCTGTTGCGCCGTTTATACTTGCGGCTGATTCCTCATTTTGAGGGCCCAGTACTGCTTCTCCGATATCTCTAAACCGAATTACCTGATTATTCGTTTGGCGTATGATAAGATTATTAAAATCCTCCTCGGTGGTTAATCTTCCAAGCGTTTTTACAATAAGTTCTGTTCCGTAACCCCTTATTTTTCCTCCCGGCATTTCAACATTTTCCTTTGCTAGGGCAGAGCCAACATCTGATGCGGTAATACCCATGGCAGCCATTTTATCGGGATCGAGCCATAAGCGCATAGCAGGTCTTTGCTGTCCATAAATGCCCACTGAGCTGATCCCCGGAATGGTTTGAAATTTCTCCATTAAGATATTTTCGGCATAATCGCTTAGCTCAAGAGAATTCATGGATGTGCTTCGAACAATCAGGAAAATAATTGGATCACCGTTTGCATCAGACTTGGTAACCGTCGGGAGGGCATCGAGATCCTGAGGAAGACTTCTGGAGGCTTGTGATACTTTATCCCGAACATCGTTTGCGGCTTTCTCCAAATCGGCGTCGAGGTTAAATTCAACCGTTATATTGCTTGAGCCAACCGATGATGAGGATGAAATGGATTTAACCCCTTCAATTCCGTTGATCGATTTCTCTAAGGGTTCAGTTATCTGCGATTCAATGATCTCGGAATTAGCTCCGGTATACGATGTTTGAACAGTAATAATAGGAGGGTCAATAGCTGGATATAAGCGTACTCCAAGAAAAGATAAACCAACAACTCCAAGAAGAATAATCATGAGGCTCAACACAATCGAACCTACAGGGCGTTTCAATGCAAGATCTGAAATAAGCATAGTCTCAGTTTTTTACATTTGAAAATGATAACTTGGCACCCTCTTTTAAAAACAGAAGACCATTTGTTACCACTGTATCTCCGAGATTGATTCCACTGGTAATTTCAACCATTGATTCTTTTCTTACCCCAGTTTTAACCAGAACAAAATGAGCATTTCCGTTTTTAGAAACGATTAAGCTTTTATTCCGCTCCTGAGGTATGATTGCTTGAGTTGGAATCATAATAGCATCTTTATTCTCTCCAAGAGTGAGCTGAACGGTAGTAAAACCACCGGGAACCAACTCTTCAGATTTACTGTTTACCAGTGCCCTAACTTTAATATTTCGTGTGCTCGCATCAATGCTGCCTTCCGAGGCTATAACTGTAGCATCGTACTGTATATCTTTTCCATAAATGGTGAATTTTACCTTCAATCCTGGTTTCATTTCACTGCTATATTTTTCGGGGATGCTGAAATCTAATTTCAGCTTATCTTCCATTCGGATTGTCGTTAAAAGTGTTGAAGGTGATATCTGCGCACCAACGCTTATGTTTCGCAATCCTATTATTCCATCAAAAGGGGCCAGTACTTGCGATTTGCGAATTAAACTTTGTTGTACCTCAATCTCCGCTTTGATAGTATTTACCTGCAAATAGGTTTGATCATAATCGGACTGGCTAATACCATTGACCTTTAAAAGTTCTGTTTGTCGTTGATATGTTTTCTCCTGAATTTCCAGCTGAGTTTGCAGTTTTTTAAGATTGGCCTGTAGGTCATCATTGAAAAGTTGTACAAGTAATGTTCCCTTTTTAACAGGATTTCCTTCCGGTAAATTAATTAACACGACTCTTCCAGCCATTTCACTCATCAACGCTACCTCCTCGTAAGCCAGTAATGAGCCTGAAATCGTAATTTGATTGGTAAGTAATGATGGTTTTACAATCAAGGCATCAACCGCAAGCTGATTTTTTCCCTTTTGTCCTTTACCCGGTTCATTAGCCTGCTTTTTTCCACAGGATACTATGGTAAAACCTGCAATTGCAAGTATAACGATATATAAAAATCGATTCATATGGTGTGTAGGTTTGTTAAAGTTTGAATTTGATACAAATTATTGTGTTTGGTTTACTTCTGAAAACCGATTCTATGAAAATAGATACAAAGATAGATAGAACATAGTAAATATGGAGAATTTCTGTAAGATGATTTTCCTCACCTTGTAAATACATGAAATTAATTCGAACCCCATTATTCCTATAAAGAATTATTCGTGTAAATTTGAGAAAAAAGAGATGAAAGAGGCATTTGATTTTCTAAAAGCGTTGAAAGTTAATAATGATCGAGATTGGTTTAATGCAAATAAGAATTGGTTTCAGCAATCG
>JAYTVX010000058.1:0-6630 GCA_043743775.1 Bacteroidales bacterium
GTGAGTCAGGAAAAACTATCCAGAGTTAAAGATGTTTCGGAGATAGCTAAAATAGGGCCTAGCACTTGGATGCTATCCACAAAAGGGCAAAATGATATAAGACCAGAAATTTTCAGATTTGCCGTTGAGAATCGGTTAACCATAATAACCCTGCAACAAAAGGGGATGCAGCTGGAAGAAATCTTTCAATCTTTAACAAATCAGTGCTAGAAGAAAAGGCTTTGCAAAAAATTAAATAACTTGCATTAACAAAAAAATTAAACCACAAAAAATCGAAATATGGAAAATGAGGTTAAAAACCAACCCGAAAACACAAATACTGGCAAATCAAAAGCAGTGGGTTTTCTATCATTTTTAATTGTTATTCTTGCTATTGTTCTTATCGTTTTGGGATGGATGTATTATCAGAAGACCAAAGATTCTGAGGAAATCCAAACGATGCTAACAGCTGAAAAAGATTCAATTACACACAACCTAAAAGGGTTAATGGTAGACTATAAAACTCTTGAAACAACCAATGACTCTATAAATCAAAAGTTACAATCGGAACAGGATAGGGTTAAAAAACTTTACTCTCAAATACAATCCGAGAGGAATATTAGCTACAGCAAAATTAAGGAGTATCAGCGTGAACTTGGAACTCTCCGTACAATCATGAAAGACCTGCTTCACGATGTGGACTCACTCAACGCAATGAACCAACAGCTAATTGCTGAAAATGTGAAGGTGAAAGAGGAGGCAACAACGGCTAAAAAAACGGTGAAAGAGCTGGAGCAGAAAACAGAAGCGCTGAATAGCCAGGTTGAGAAGGGATCGGTGATTAAGGTACGTAGCGTTGTAGCAATGGCTGTAAGCCGTAAAGGAAATGAGGTTACCCGTGCAAGAAGAGTTGAAAAGATACGTGTATGCTTTACCATATCTGAGAATGCAATTGCAAAAGCAGGAATACGGGATGCCTATGTCAGGATACTTGGACCCGATCAGTTTATTCTTGCCAAATCAGAGACCGATCTATTCGATTTCCAAGGCGAAAAAATTGTTTTCTCGGCAAAACGCGATGTTGATTATCAGAATCAGGATGTAGATTTATGTATTTACTATGATAACAAAGGTGATCTAGTTGCTGGTAAATACCAAGTCACCGTTTATGTGGATGGAAATCAGGTTGGAGCTAGCGAGTTTATGCTAAAATAGGGGTTTTCATAAAACCTTAAATTCAGAACAACGAGGCACGGAGCCACAGAGAGAACGTATTAAAAAATTTCTCTGCGTCTTTGTGCCTCTGTTTTTTTTATTGATTATTATTGGCGCTGTCGTAAAATTATAAAAAACCAAAAACCTCAACCCTGAACCATAGAGAGAACGCATTAAAATTTCTCCGTGTCTTTGTGCCTCTGTGTTTATTTATTGATCATTATCGGCACTGTAGTAGAATTATAAAAACCCCAAACCCTCAACCTTGAACCATAGAGAGAGCATATTAAAATTTCTCTGCGTCTTTGTGCCTCTGTGTTTAGTTTTTCTTTAATAGTACCTCGGCGATTGACAAATCAAGAGGAGTCGTGATTTTAATGTTTTCCCGATTCCCCTCCACCAGATAGATTTTTTCGCCACCGAACTCAGCAACGGAGGCATCATCGGTAAACGAGGGTTGCCAAGGGGTTTGGTAACATTTTTGAATGATAGATGCTTTAAATACCTGAGGTGTTTGAACAAGATAAACCTTATCTCTATCAATAGGATAGGAGCCTGTTTCCTCAGCAATCCTTACCGATTCAACAGGTTTTATTACAGGAATTGCGCATCCGAACTGATCTGCAGCCTTAAAACAATTCTCAATAACATCAACCGAAACGAGCGGGCGAACGCCATCGTGAATTGCCACCAAAGCATCAAGATTATCCACCATTGCCAATCCATTGCTCACGGACTCGAAGCGGGTTTCACCACCCTTCACTACGGTATGAGTGACATTAAAATTTTGCTTTGTACACAGCTCAATCCAATAGTCAATCTGTAACTCAGGAAGAACAAGTACAATCTCAGCAATTGAAGGCAAGCGTTTAAATACCCGAAGAGTATGCATCAAGATCGGTTCTCCATTAAGGAGTAAAAATTGCTTGGGAACATCTGAACCCATCCGAGTTCCAGATCCACCTGCGACGATTAGTGCTATTCGTTGTTTGTTCATTTGATAGAATTATTACCGTAAAAATAAGAATTAATTCATTGCCCTATTTATGGCATGTTACTAAAACAAGAATTCAAACATATCCGCGTAGGCGTGTATCCATCTTATAACCAATCCTTGGCGAGGTCGTTCCAATTAGGATTATTCTCTTCACGTAGTTTAATTTTTCAATTCTTTTTCCATTTTTTGAATTGTTGTTCCCTTTTAAACGCATCAAAGGTGGAGCTATAAGTTTCGTAGTACACCATATTTTAATGTAAATCCTAAAACAGCCGTTCTTTTGCACCCCAACTCTTCTTTCAATATCATCGGTAAAGTCTCTGTGAACAGCTCCATTCTTTTTATTGGCTAATATATAAACATAACAATTCCTCATGCTATTAAAGGTAAAAAGGAGATGATTTATAAATGATTATTTGAAACGAATAATTTATAGATCCCTGCTTTTACAGGAATGTTATTTGGGGCGATGATTTTCGTTAAGAGATCGTGCCAGCCTTCGCTGACATCCAGTATTCAAGGACTCGGAAGCGATTTGACTTCGCCAATTTTCAGTTGACTTCGTTCGTGAGATTATGAAGCGTTTTTCTTGTCGGCGCGATTTTTTGGTATATTTACATCAACTCTAATACTTAAAAACTATGATGAGCATTAATTACATCAAGGAATTTATTGAAAAGAGCATTCAGGAAAATTGGGATCAACCTGCGTTTTCCGATTATCAGGGTAAAACCTTTTTATATCAAGATGTTGCTCGACAGATTCATCGGCTTCATAAAATATTCGATTTATGGGGAATAAAAAGGGGCGACAAGATATCGCTCGTTGGCAGAAATAACAGCAGCTGGGCGGTTACCTACCTAGCAACGATTTCGTATGGAGCAGTTATCGTACCCATTCTGGCCGATTTCTCACCCAACGACATTCATCATATCGTAAACCACTCCGATTCCGTGATTCTATTTGTGGGGGACTCCGTTTGGGATAACCTCGAGGTGCGCTCGATGTCTCACCTTAAGGCGATCTTCTCCACCGATTCCTCAAAGCTTTTGGTTAATCGGGATGGAAAAGTGGATTCGAAATATCAGGAAATGCTAAACACAATTGATCTTGAGATAAAGGCGTTGACCGCCAAGGATATAGTATACCCCGAGATCCCCAATTCAAACCTTGGGGTTATTAGCTACACATCAGGCACATCAGGTTTTTCGAAAGGAGTAATGCTTTCGCTTAATAACCTGGTAGCTAACGTCGATTTTGGCCGAAAGAATATTGGGCTAAAACCAAAGGACAAAGTAGTTTCGTTTTTACCGTTGGCACACGCTTACGGAGCGGCCTTCGAATTTCTGATGCCCTTTTCAATTGGTTGTCATATCACCTTTCTTACCAAAACCCCGTCACCCAAGGTTATCCTTCAGGCGTTTCAGGATATTAAGCCAAGACTCGTTTTGGCCGTGCCGTTGATAATCGAAAAGATCTACAAGAAGCAGATTCTGCCTATCATTAACCGGCCTGCTATGAAGGTATTAGTCAACGTACCATTCCTAAACAAAAAGATTTACCAGAAGATCAACGAGAAGCTTTCTGGGGCGTTTGGAGGAAATTTCTTGGAGATTGTTATTGGGGGTGCCCCTTTAAACAAGGAGGTTGAAGAGTTTTTACGTAAAATTGGTTTTCACTATACTGTCGGGTACGGCATGACCGAGTGTGGCCCGTTGATCTCGTACTCTGGATGGACGAAGATTAAGTCTGGTTCCTGCGGAGTTATTCTACCAACCCTTGAGATAAAAATCGATTCCAGCAATCCCGAGAACGAAGCTGGGGAGATATTGATTCGGGGCGAAAATGTGATGGAGGGATACTATAAAAACGAGGAGGCTACAAGTAAAACGCTTATCGACGGATGGCTGCATACAGGTGATCTTGGTATAATTGATAGCGATGGATTTATATACATCAAAGGGAGAAGCAAAAGCATGATCCTTGGTCCTAGCGGCCAGAATATCTACCCCGAGGAGCTCGAGGCCCGATTCAATAACCTACCATTTGTTACCGAATCGTTGGTTATTGAAAAGCAGAACCGACTAATTGCCTTGATATACCCCGATCTCGATGCAGCCGATCAGGCTAAATTGGTTAACGCAGATATTGAGCAGATCATGGAGCAACACCGGATAGCGGTGAATAAAACCTTACCCCAGTATAGCCAGATTAGTAAAATAAAGCTTTACCCCGAGGAGTTCGAAAAAACCCCAAAGAAGAGCATCAAGAGATTTTTGTATCAGATTGCGGAGAATTAATTTAAGAAGTGAGAGATGAGTGGGGAGCGATGAGAAGTGAGTAGAGAGATGAGTCATGAGAGAAAAATTATTAAGTAATTACTTGGAGGTGTGATCAATGAATAAAGGGATTTGTAAATTTTTGGGATAAATTAAGAGTAAGAAAATGAGTCAGATAAATAGTCTTAAAGACCTAATAGTTTATCAGAAGGCTTTTACGGTTAACTGTCAACGAACAACTGTCAACAATTTTCTCTACTTTTGCTTTATCTGAAAAAACAAGCCATGAGGAAAACCTTCGTTAAATCAATCTTTTTAGTTGCCGGCCTAATGGTTTTGCTCACCTCCTGCAACAGAAAGTCCCAGCTGCTCTACTTCAACAATATTAGCAACGAAAACCTTAAAACCTCTAGAATTCCCATATATACCCTTAAACCGGGGGATGTGCTCTATATCCAAATCATCACCCAGGATCCGGTGGTTTCAAACCTCTTCAACAATCGCGGGTTAGGTTTAGCGTATCAATCGGCAATATTTACAACCGAATCAACGAATTACCTTTACGGTTACTCGGTTAGCGACTCAGGGTATGTTCACCTTCCTGTGTTTGGGAAGTTAAAGCTGGTTGACCTTACCATCGAACAAACAAGAGAGCTGATCCAGAAACAGACCGAAAAATACCTAACCGATGGGATTGCCGTGGTTAAGCTGCTCAGCTTTAAGGTGACCATTCTGGGGGAGGTAAAGTTACCCGGAGTTAAAACGAACCTTAAGGATAACCTCACCATCTTCGAGGGGCTGGGTCTTGCTGGTGATCTTACCGATTATGCCGAGCGTAAGAATGTTCTCCTGCTTCGCCAGACCCCCGACGGACTTAAATCGATTCGCGTAAACCTACAGGACAAAAACCTACTATTCTCTGAGGCATACTACCTTGTTCCTAACGATATGCTAGTTGTTGAACCCCGTACAGGAAAACTCTTCAACATGAATGCACCCAACATATCGGTTACCCTTTCAATCATAACCACTGCGTTGCTAACGCTAAGCTACATACTTAAATAAAAAAGGGGAAGGCGGAAGGCATAGGCAATAGACGGAAGGCAATAGGTAGAAGGCAAAACGCTTAACTCAGAAATTAGTCTTCTCATCTCTCACCTCTTCTCCCTTTCACTTCTTAACCCTAAACCCTTTTCCCCTTTAGCTGTTTATACGTTGATGATTATCCTCCTATCAACCCTTCATTTTATTGGGATTTATGAGTTATTCTATCATCAATTGTTATATTTGTAAACAGTTTGGTGTATTGAGTTAATTATTTAGTTTATCGTAAATACATAAAACGTAAACAAAAACAGTAATGTATCAAATCGCTTTGTCGTGCAGGTTCCCTGTGACTGACCAAGCGAAGCTGTATATAACTGTTATTATTTCAGAGTTTCAATGTTTCAGAGTTTCAATGTTCTAGCCCTGTAACTTTTTTTGTAACCCTGTAACCCTGAAACTCTGTAATAATTTGTAACTCTATAACATTTTTTTTAATCATGACAATTCATCGGTTCGAAGATTTGGAAATTTGGAAAAGCGCCAGATTACGTTGTCTAAAAATCAGAGAATTATCAGTCAATACTTCGCTTTCTAAAGACTTTTCAATCAAGGATCAGATTTTAAGATCAAGCGGATCTGTTATGGATAATATCGCTGAAGGATATGAACGAGATGGCAAAAAAGAATTTATTCAGCTTTTATACATTGCAAAAGGTAGTCTTGGTGAAACCCGATCGCAGCTTCATCGATGTTTTGATGCTCATCACATAACCGAAGAACATAATGAATGATTGTCTTAATTTATCGGCACAAATAAAAAAGTTTATTAATTATTTATCTAGTTCAGAATACGAGGGGTATAAAAAAAGAAAACCAACTTAATTATAATGTTTCAATGTTTCAGAGTTTCAATGTTCTAACCCTGTAACTTTCTTGTAACCCTGAAACCCTGTAACTCTTCCTGTAACCCTGTAACCCTGTAACTCTTCCTGTAACCCTGTAACTTTTCTGTAACCCTGTAACTTTTTTTGTAACCCTGTAATAATTTGTAATCCTTTTGCCCATGGACTACCAACCCAACCGTAACGAACAACAACCCATTGAGGAGGATAC
>JAYTVX010000059.1:0-8465 GCA_043743775.1 Bacteroidales bacterium
TAGAAAAATCAAACTATTATTGGAGAATTTTAAATTTAAAACATATCTTTCAGAATTGTTTTTCAAATGCATTGCCTTATGGATATTAAAATCTACCCAGTAAAAACCAAAAGCGATCTACGAAAATTCATTCATCTTCCAGCAAAAATTCATAAAAACCATACCAACTGGGTACCCCCCATCTACCTCGACGAATGGCCATTCTTTAATCCCAAAAAGAATAGAACCTTCAGCTACTGCGATACAATTCTTCTATTGGCTAGTCAGAATGGCGAAGTGGTTGGCCGGATCATGGGGATTATTAACCATAAGTATAACCATGCAAAGAACGAGAATAACGCTAGGTTCTGTTTCCTTGAAACCTTTAATAACATTGATGTTACAGGTGCTCTACTAAAAAGTGTAGAGGATTGGGCCAAGGCAAAAGGGACCAAGAAAATAGTTGGACCACTTGGATTCTCCGATAAAGATCCACAAGGATTATTAATTGAGGGTTTTGAACAACCTAATGTGATAGCATCGAACTGTAATTTTCCTTACCTCGCTGATTTTGTTGAAAAGGCTGGTTACGGTAAGGAGATCGATCTAGTGGTTTATAAAGTAAATATTCCTGAGCGTATTCCCGATTTTTATACCCGAATACTTGAGCGATCCATCAGGAATAACAAAGGGTTAAGTGTTATCAATTTTGTTACTCGAAAGCAGATCAAACCCTACATTAAACCAGTTTTGAGTTTAATGAACGAATCGTTCAAAGAGATATACGGCTTTGCCCCACTCGATGAGCTGGAGATGAACGAGTTTGCAACCCGATACCTTCCCATTCTCGACCCTCGGTTTATAAAAATTGTTATCAATGATAAAAACGAAGTTGTTGCGTTTATTCTTGCCATGCCCGATATAAGCGATGGTATAAGAAAATGTAAGGGACATATTTTCCCCTTTGGTTTATTTCAAATATATCGTTCGCAGAAACGCACCAAGCAGCTCAATTTGCTCCTAGGTGCAATTCAGGAGCATTACCGCAATAAAGGAATTGATACGTTGATGGGAGTTAGAATGCTCGAAGAGGCTCAGAAGGCAGGGTTAAAATACATCGATAGTCATCTTGAACTTGAGAATAACCTAAAGATGCGTGCTGAAATGGAAAAAATGGGTGGAACGGTTTATAAAAGGTATCGTATATTTCAGAAAATATTAACTTAAAATGAATTACTACTATTAAAATTTTCAATAAATACAAATAAACTACTTAGCAGCAGAGCTGTCGAGGTATTGTCTGGAAATATTTATCAATCGCAGCAAAAATGAGGGGAACCAGGTTTACGAGTTCGCCGAAGGCAACCGAGCTTGCGAGTTCGCCGAAGGCAATATTACCCAAGAAATCCCTCGGCCACGCTCGGGACCGTTCGACTAAATAACTTTATTTCACAAAATTAAAGCCTCACTGATTTAATTGGTATTTTAACCGAACGGATTCATCCATTTTTTTTGTAGATTTATCAACTAATTCTTAGATATATTTCGATACTAGTGTCATTAGAAACATAAAGAACACTACAATCGTATTATATTTATAAAAAAACTATTAGGATGCATAAAATCAGATTTATACTTTTAGTCTGCTTCATTCTTGCCAACAATTCTATTTATTCTCAGGATTGGAATAAAATTATGTCGTATGAATTTGATGCTGAAAATTTTATGGCTGATAAGCAGTTTGAAAAAGCTGCCGAAACATTTAAGAAAGCTTCAAAGCAAGTTCCTGAGAATCTCAATTTCAAATTTAAAATAGGCTTTTGCTACCTCAATACCGACGATAAAAAGAATCTCGCTATACAATATTTAGAGCAAGCGACTAAGAGTGTTTCGAAAGATTACAGCGAGCAATCGCTGAAGGAACCGAATGCACCTACAAAAACCTACTATCTTCTGGCTGAAGCCTACCGAATCAACCGTCAATACGATAAGGCGGTTGAAGCCTACAATAAGTTTAAAGAGTATTTAAAACCAAACGATAAGCTAAGAGCCTTAGTTGATAATGATATTGCAAGTTGCTCAAATGCTGAAATTATTATTAAAGATTCGGTTAGCGTTAAAATCACAAATCTGGGTAACACAATAAATAACGATGCCCCAAATATCAATGCAGTAGTTTCAGGCGATGGTAAAACATTAGCCTATACCAATATTGCCAAAACAGGCAATGATATTTTTGTTGTAAATAGATCATCGAATGGGAATTGGTCGCTACCCAAGAAAATTACTACTCAGCTGGGTAACAAGTACCTCTTAACCAGTTTTCTTTCCTATGATGGGAAAGATTTATACTTAACAAGTGACGATCCCGAGAACTGTGATATTTACGTTACTACCATCGAGAAGAACAAATGGGTTAAAGTAATGCAGTTTGAAAAACCCATAAACACTAAATCTAACGAAACCCATGTTTGCTTAACAAAGGATGGCAACACCATCTACTTTACGAGCGACAGAAAGGGTGGGCTTGGAGGTTTTGATATCTACAAATCGAATGTTAACGAAAAAGGAGTTTGGGGTGAACCAGTAAATCTTGGTTCTGAAATTAATACCCCTTTCAACGAGGCAACCCCTTTCCTATCGCCCGATGAAAAGTATCTATTCTTCAGCTCCGAGGGGCACAACGGAATGGGTGGGTTCGATATTTTTTATGTAAATCTCATAGGTAATCCTAAAGTTGAAAATCTAGGTTATCCGGTGAATAACAGCGATAATAACCTATTCTATTTCCCCGAGAATGGTTTTAAATCGGGCTTTATGTCGTTCTACGAGAAAAATAGCAACTTCGGGAGAAGAGATATCTACCATTTAGATATTAGCCGGTATACAAATCTGAATGGGAATATTTTAGCCGATGCCAATGATTTCATCGTTAGAATTTTTGATGTGGATAAAAACGATACCATCGCAAAGTTGGAATCGGTTAACGGCAAAAGTTTTTCCTATAAAGTGGGCAAAGGGAACTATAAGGTAATCGTTAAGAATAGTAAATACCTACCCTTCTCAAATGATATATCTATTCCTGATGACTATCCCAGCAAGGAATTTAGCTTTGATGCTAAAATGGTGCCCATTCCAATTGAAACACCGAAGTTAATAGCTGAGGTTAAAAAGGATACAGCAACAATCAAACAACCCAAAGTTATTGCTGTTACTGAAACGCCAAAAACGATTACAAAACCGATAATAAAAGAGACCAAGAAAACTGAGGAGGTTAAGCAAAAAATTGTTCCAGTTATAAAAATCGAGAATAGTAATAATTCAAGTTCTACAGCGAAGATAAGCATTTATGCTGTTCAGCTAATGGCACTAAAAGTCGATGTTGGTGATACCTACTTTAAGAACTTAGAAAATATTGAGATTACTCAAACCGCTACGGGATTCTTCCGCTATTCTGTTGGATCAACTGAGTCGATGGACGAAGCCATGGCAACCCTGAAAAAGGTTAAGGCACTAGGTTACGAAAAGGCTTTTGTTCGAATTGATAGAATTAATGCAATTTACACGATACAACTGGTCGCCCAAAAAACACCTGTCGATCTGAATTCGTTTAAGAATGTGGAAGGAGTTATTGAATCGAAAAGTGCCGATGGCTATTACAGATACTCTGTTGGAAGTTTCTCAAGCCCCGAAGATGCAAAAACTTCACTTAATTCAATTATCGAATCCGGTTACAAGAGTGCATTTATAAAAAAAATAGCGGATAAATAGTTGAGAGTATTTAATGTCTGTCAATAAGGTCAACCAATTGCGTCATTGCAAGGTTTTTTTTCGAAGCAACCGAGTTTACGGGTTCGTCGGAGCTAACCCATTGGTTATTAATTTTATGATTGACTTCGTCGAGTTCCACTTCGTTACGGTTGATTCACTTCGTTCGCAATGACGAGTTTATGGACAGTCTCTATTGGGGTGGTTAGTAGTTGGCTATTGGTTATTTCCATCAAGCTATTACCGTTTCAAGCAATGAGTAAATTAACCCAGGTTTTAATCTTGTCGTTTAAACTTTTCTATTAATTCAATATCAAAAGGTTAATCTGAATAACCTAAACCTAAAAAACCTCGAAAGATGAAAAGAACATTCTTTCTGTTTTTTCTATCATTCATGATAGCAAGCATTTCCGCACAAAACATTACAAAAACCGAAGATTTTTTTGGTTTCAAACCGGGCTCTGATAGGATGCTTTTCACCTACGAAAAGTTAATCGACTATCTTAAAGTCCTCGATAACCAATCGGAAAGACTTAAAATAGTTGAGATCGGCACTTCACCGATGGGTAAGCCGATGTACGTTACCTTTATTTCATCGGAGCAGAATATTCGCAACCTCAATCAGTTAAAAGATATCAACAAAAAACTTGCACTCGATTACACACTCTCCGAGCAGGATAAAAACAGTTTGGTCAACGAAGGAAAGGTTTTTGTTCTTGCTACCCTTTCGATGCATTCATCAGAGGTCGCCCCATCGCAGGCATTACCATTGATTGCTTACGATTGGATTATAACCAACGATCCAATTAAGCTCAAAATTCTGAATGATGTTGTTTACATGGTAGTTCCTAACCATAACCCCGATGGAATGGATATGGTGGTCGATAACTACAATAAGTACAAGGATACTAAATACGAGTCGACTTCCTACCCCGGCGTCTATCACAAGTACGTTGGACATGACAATAACCGCGATTTTATCGTCCTTTCACAAACAGATTCAAAGGCTATTTCCTCTATAACAAGTACTACTTGGTTTCCACAGATTATGGTTGAAAAGCATCAAATGGGATCGACTGGTCCACGCTATTTCGTTCCACCTAACAGCGATCCAATCGCTGAGAATATCGATGCCGAACTATGGAATTGGAATGGACTTTTCGGGCAGAATATGATTAACGACATGACCGCAAAGGGATTGAATGGTATCTGTCAACATAGCATATTCGATAACTACTGGCCGGGCTCAACTGAAACTTGTTTATGGAAAAACGTAATCTCATTCCTAACCGAAGCAGCTAGCGTTCAGGTTGCAAAACCAATATTCATTGAACCAACTGAATTGAGTGCAAGGGATAAAGGTTTGGCTGAGTATAAAAAGAGTACGAATATGCCTGCCCCTTGGCTTGGTGGCTGGTGGAGGCTTGGCGATATAGTTCAGTACGAAATTGAATCAACTGCATCAATACTCAATAGCGCTTCACTTTTTAAAGATCGTATTCTTTCATTCCGAAATGATCTTTGTAAAAGGGAGGTTAAGAAGGGAGAAACACAACCCCCTTACTACTTTATTGTACCCGAAAATCAAATCGATAAAAGCGAATTAGTTGAGCTGATTAACCTACTTAAGGAGCATGGAATTGAGGTATCGAAATTGACCTCCGATTTTGCGCTCAATGGTTTTAACTACAAGAAAAATGACATCGTTATAGCCCTTGCTCAACCCTTTAGATCGTTCATCAAGGAGGTGATGGAAGCGCAGAAATACCCCGAACGACACTTTACCCCCGGGGGCGAGCTGATGGAACCCTATGATATCACCAGCTGGTCCTTACCTCTACATAAAGGGTTATTATCATATCAGATTGATATACGAAACCTCGATTTTGAAAAACTTCTCGCAAAGGTTGGGGAGTATACCCTTTATAACACCAAGGATAATTTTGAGTATGCAATTCTTACCTCAACCAACAATAAATCGTACAAGCTGGTTTTTGAAGCGCTAAATATTGGTATTAAGGTTGATCGGTGTGTTAGCGATTTTTATATGGATGGGATATCAGTCCCAGCGGGTAGTTTTATTATCAAAAAACAGGACAAACTGGTCGATATCCTTAAAGCATCTACTTTCCCAATTTTCTTCACCGATAAAGCACCTGCAATAGCATTAAATACCGTTCAACTACCCCGGGTTGCTTTGGTCGAATCGTTCATGAGCGATATGGATGCTGGTTGGACAAGGTTTATACTCGATTCGTATTCGATTAAATTTACCGTTCTCCACCCAAGAGATTTTGAGACGGCTGAACTCTCCAAGAACTTCGATATTATCATCTTCCCCGATGAAGATGCCTCAATCCTTAAGGATGGTAAGATAAAGCGGAACGAGCAATACTACATTAGCAATATCCCTCCAGAATACGCCAAGGGGATGGGAACAAAGGGATTCGAAAACCTTATGAGCTATATTAACCTTGGAGGGTCAATCATTTCGTGGGGTGAATCAACCGCACTTTTCGAAGGTACGCTGACCATTAAAGACAAAGCAAATTCCGAGGAATTTCGTCTACCTTTCAGGAACGAAGGAGAACAACTAGCAAAGAAAGGATTACAATGCCCCGGTTCGCTGGTGAAAATGGATGTACTGCAGAATCATCCCATCTCATGGGGCGTACAAAATCCCATTGGAATATTCTACAGGGGAACCCCAGCCTTTACAACCTCCATACCTACTTTTGATATGGACCGTAGGGTTATCGGGTTCTTTGAGGAGGATCACACCCTACTAAGCGGTTTTATGGAAGGGGAGAAACTGCTCTACAATAAATCGGCCCTAATCTGGATAAAGAAAGGGAAGTCTCAATTTGTGCTCATGGGCTTTAGCCCAATATTCCGAGCTTCGGTTGCAGGAAACTATAAACTACTTTTCAACTCAATCCTTCTACCTAAGATTCAGTAAACGTATATGCTTTGAAATAAAGAAGTTGCTTAAAAGTTCAAAACAAAACATGATTTCCCTTTGTGATACTTTATTTGTACTTTGCAATACTTTGTTTTTCAGTATTTTAATTTAACCACCAAGTATCACAAAGATTAGCACGAAGGAATACAAAGTACGTTTAAACCTCTTTGTTTTGTGTTATTTTAGAAACCTATTCAACTAGGAGAACTGAAGAAGAATTTTGAAACCTTGGACGGGTATTGACTCAAACAGAATAATATCACCAAGGAGTTCAACAAGACTCTTCGAAATTAGATGACATAATCCTATATTGGCATTATCAATCAGTTAGTTTAGAATGGTTTATACCTCCTATTTGATTCTTGCGTTTTGGAGTCTAGTGTGTGTTTTTTTTGTAATTTAGCTTTTTGTTTCAAAATCCTTGATTCACAAAACAGCCACCGGAATCAACAAATCGGAATAATCCCTAACCATTTTTACATTTATTACGTATTTTAATATTTAAAAGAATAATTGAAAATGAAATTAGTAAGACTCGTATTTACCTCTATTTTATGTTTTGCCGCGCTACTTCCATCATTTGCCCTTGATGATAGTATTACCGTTCTGATTTCAAAATTGAACAACAGTAAGCCCATCGAAAAAACAACCATTCTTAACCGACTAGCGAAGTATTATCAGGATTCAAGTTTTACTAAAGCCACCTATTACGCAGAGCAAGCTATTGAATGCGCTAAACTGGTGAATGATTCTATCGAATTGGCTGATGCCTACTATAGTTTAGGTTACATTCAACTACTAATGGGAGAAAATAGTTCTGCTAATAAAAACCTTACAAAAGCTTATAATCTATATCATCTATCGAAAAACAAACTTGGAATAGCCAGATGTAGCGATAATTTAGGATCAATTTTTCGTTATGCCGGCTCTTTGGGAAAAGCACTTGAATACCACCTCAATTCATTATCAATATTTTATGAACTGAAGGATACCTCTGGTATCGTTGGAGCAAAGAATAACTTGGGTATCCTCTACCGAAACCTAAAAAACAATAAGAAATCGATATCATACTACCAAGAGGCTCTAGACCTTGCTCTAAAATCGAATAATAAACTACTATCTACTGTTTTCAACTCAATTGGATCATACTATTGGTATAAAGGGTCAAATGATTCAGCATTATACTACTACCGAAAGGCCTTAAGCATCAACCCTCAAACACTTTTATTAAAGGAACGCCATTGCGCCGCACTGAATAACATTGGGAATGTTTACCGTAGCAATGGAAACCTCGATAGCGCTATTTACTACTACAAACAGTCCCTACAGAAAAGTAACCAATACGATTTAATAAATCTTTCATCCGTTACCCTCAAAAACTTTGGAGCTATTTTCAATCAACAAGGTAAATGCAATGAGGCCTTAAAATTCATCGAAGAGAGCATCTCATTAGCGAAAAAATCTAACTTAAAACGAATTATCAGTGATGATTACCTTCTACTTTCCGATATATATTCAAAGCAAGGCGATTATCGAAAAGCTTTTGAGTACCATAAACAATATTCGGCTATTCAGGATTCTATTTTTAATGATGAGCAGGCAAACAAAATCACCCAGCTTGAAGTAGATTTCGTATTGCAACAAAAAAAGATGGATAATGCTGTTTTATCAAAGAATATAGCTGAGCAAAACCTAAAAATTCAAAAAACTACAAGCTTATTAACCATATTAAGTCTGATAATCGCTTTTTTAATTT
>JAYTVX010000060.1:0-2485 GCA_043743775.1 Bacteroidales bacterium
AGGGTTGAATATGCTAAGTAACAATTGGAATACCTACTATATGTTTGGTGCTAAGCTATCGTGGAATATATGGGATTGGAACTCTGTGAGAAAAGATAAGCAACAGCTAAAGGTACAAGAAAACCTTGTTGATTATAGGAAACAAGCATATATAGATAGTTATCAGGCTCAAATAGAAAGTATTACATTAGAGATACAGAAGTTGAATAATCAGCTGAGTAAGGATTATGAAATAGTTAAGCTGCTTCATCAGGTAACTGAAAGGAGCGCATCATCATTAAAGAACGGAACGATTACCTCGGCTGTTTACCTCGCTGACTTTAACTCTGAATCAAGGTCGCAGTTGGAGCTTGAACTCCGAAAGATAAAAATTTCTCTACAGAAAGTATTACTTTATAATATAAGTGGAAACGAATTGATTATTAAATAAATAAAAAACATGAATAAATTAAATAGATTTTCAATCCTAGCAATTACTCTAGTTGGGTTAGTATTATCCTCTTGTAATCGGAATGGAAATAAAGCCGATGCATACGGAACATTCGAAACCGATGAAATCACCATTTCAGCAGAATCATCGGGAAAACTTCTAAAATTTACTGTTGATGAGGGAGATCAGCTAAAAAAGGGACAAGAGGTTGGAAGCATTGATAGCATTCAGCTCTATCTGAAAATGAAGCAGTTATCTAGCCAAATTGATGCAATTAAGGCAAAGATCCCCAATATTAGCGCTCAATCAGATGTTCAAGAAGAACAACTAAATGTACTTAACATCGAATATGATCGGATTAAAAAGATGTTTACCGATGGTGCTGCAACACAGAAACAGATCGATGATATTGAAGGAAGGGTTAACCTTGCTAAAAAGCAGAAGGATGCCATTGATATTCAGAAAACATCTGTATTTGCAGAAATTCCTGCTCTTAATGCTCAAATTGAGCAGATTAAGGACCAACTTCGTAGATGTAAAATTGTAAATCCAGTTGATGGAAAAGTCCTTGTAACCTATGTAAATCAATTTGAGAATGTCGTTCAAGGCAAAGCCATTTACAAACTTGCTAATATGGACTTCATGTACCTTAGAGCATATATTTCGGGTACCCAACTTCATAGCTTTCAACCTGGGATTAAGGTTAAAGTATTTATCGATAGTGAGAATGATAAGCTAATTGAAATGGAGGGAACTATAACTTGGGTTTCATCCGAGGCTGAGTTTACACCGAAAATTATTCAAACCCGCGAGGAGAGAGTTAAGCTCGTTTATCCTATAAAAGTTAAAGTTAAAAACGATGGCAGCATTAGAATAGGTATGCCAGCAGAGGTTCAATTAATGAATAATGTTTAACCAATGAAACCTATTGTTGTAGATAATATCTCAAAGTCGTACGAAAAGGTAAAGGCTTTAAAGGGGGTTTCCTTGGAAGTGGAGGATGGAGAACTATTTGGGTTAATAGGTCCTGATGGTGCAGGAAAAACAACTCTTATTCGGATTCTTGCATCATTGCTTATTCCCGATTCAGGCGATGCTTCACTTGTTGGTAATGACGTTGTGAAAGATTTTCATGAAATCCGAAAAATTGTAGGCTATATGCCTGGTCGTTTTTCCCTTTACTCTGATTTAACAGTTCAAGAAAATCTTGAGTTCTTTGCAGGTGTTTTTGGCTCAACCATAGAGGAGAACTACTATTTAATCAAGGATATCTACCACATGCTTGAGCCTTTTAAGAATAGGCTAGCAGGAAAGTTATCAGGGGGTATGAAGCAAAAGTTAGCACTTTCCTGTGCTCTAATCCATAAACCACAAATTCTTTTGCTCGATGAGCCAACAACTGGTGTTGACGCCGTTTCGCGTAAAGAGTTTTGGGCTATGCTCAGCAAGCTTAAGGCCGAGGGAATCACTATTTTCGTATCTACTCCATACATGGATGAGGCATCGTTGTGTGATCGGATAGCACTCATTGACAAAGGGGAAATTTTAAGTATAAATACTCCCAAAGGAGTAGTTGACCTCTTTCCAAATAAACTTTTTGGCATTAATGCACCCAATTCATTTGCATTGTTAAATCATCTTAGAACTTTTTCTATTTGTAATGGTGCATTTCTTTTTGGACAGGATATTCATGTTACGACAAATGATAATGAATTAACGAGTGAATCGTTTGAGAGTTTGTTATCAAGTGCCGGCTTTACAAATTCAACTGTAAAACAGATTGAACCCACAGTTGAAGATTGTTTTATGCAGTTAATGGGGAATTAAAATGGAATCAAAAGAGATAATAATTGACGTTGAGAACCTTGTGAAAAAGTTTGGCCAATTTGTTGCCAATGATAATCTCACTTTTAAGGTTTACAAGGGTGAAATATTCGGTTTCCTAGGTGCAAATGGTGCAGGGAAGACTACTGCTATTAGAATTATGAGCGGTCTGCTCGAACCTACTTCAGGAAAAATAAATGTTGCAGGGTTTGATGCCCATACACAGCGCGA
>JAYTVX010000061.1:0-8033 GCA_043743775.1 Bacteroidales bacterium
TGGCAGTGCAAAGCTATGATGATATAAATGCTTACAGCAATGATGATCTGGAAATGCTGGAATTTATATCGAACCAAATCAGCATCTCGATTGAACGCAAAAAGGTTGAGCAAGATATTCGAATAGCGCTGGAAAAAGCCAAAGAATCGGATAGGTTAAAATCCACGTTTCTGGCAACTATGTCCCACGAGCTCAGAACGCCTTTGAATGCTGTTATCGGATTTTCGGAGATGCTTCAGGGAGATATGAATAATTCCAAGGTTCCCGAATTTGCAGGTATTATAAATAGCTGCGGTCTAAATCTATTATCTATCGTTGAAGATATCTTTGAGATTACATTAATCGAAAGTGGTGAGGTGAAGCTCATCAAAAGCGAGTTCAATATAAAATATTTAATAGATGAGGTTTATATGCTGGCTGAGGCCGAACAAATAAAAATTGCGAAGAAAAATCTTCAGCTAATCTATAAACCCGATCAACAGGATGCTGATATAATACTTAACACCGATAAATCTAAAGTTAAACAAGTACTAGTAAATCTTTTGAAGAACGCCCTTAAGTTTACATTTGAGGGATTCGTTGAGTTTGGTTTTAGAAAACATGAGCTAAATGGTGTGCAAATTATCAAATTCTATGTGAAAGATACTGGCATAGGTATTCGAGAGGTTGATAAGGAAATGATATTTGACAATTTCAGACAAGTAGATGACACAAATACAAGGCTTTTCGGTGGAACTGGTATTGGTTTATCCGTAGCAAAAAAATATTCCGATTTAATCGGAGGGAATATTTGGGTTGAATCAACTTTAGGAATAGGATCAACTTTCTTTTTTACAGTCCCCTGCAGCGAACCTCAAATCCTAGTTAAATTAAAAAAACAAGAACCCAGTAATATTAATACGTTGAAGTTTACGGGAAAAACAATCCTGATAGCAGAGGACGAAGTTTCAAACTATGAACTTTTGATGGTTTACCTAGAAAACTTAGAGGTACAGACTTTATGGGCTAAAGATGGCGAGGAGGCTATTTCGTTTTGCGAAACGAATAACAATATTGATCTTGTTTTAATGGATATCAAGATGCCAAAAATGAATGGGCTTGATGCCACTTCAATTATCAGGGAAACGCTCCCTAACTTACCCATAATCGCTCAAACAGCCTTTGTATTGCCGGGCGATGATCAAAAGGCATATGAAGCTGGTTGCAATGAGTATATTGGAAAACCTATAAAAAGAAGAGATTTGTACAATTTACTCTCAAAGTATCTTCTGGATTAGATCTACGTAAGTGACAAATTTCAAATAACAACGTTTCACTTTTAATTTTTAACTTTTTATCGCTCCATGAATTATCAATATTTTAGGTTTAAAATCGCACAACCTATTATAAATCAAATTGTTTTACTGTGAATATCTAAATCCCTTCAAAGCGTTCCGTCGAGAACAGAAGGAGGGTATATTGATTATCTTTAGTCGTTAAGCATTCTAAAATCTGATCTAACTATGGCAAAAAAAATTAAGAAACTATTCGTTCTCGACACTAACGTCATTCTTCACGATTTCAATTGTATTTACAACTTCCAGGAGAATGATATTGTGATCCCCATTGTTGCTCTTGAAGAATTGGACTTTTTCAAGAAAGGGAACGAAATGATTAACTTTCATGCACGTGAATTTGCCCGTGAACTCGATAAGATTGCTGGCGACAATCTATTCAACGGTGGAATTAAGCTTGGTAAGGAACATGGAAAACTCAGGATCGAAACGGGTAAACCATTTTCGAGAGAGATGCTTGAATCCTTCGCCGAAAAAACTCCTGACCATAGGATACTTGCTATTACTGATTACCTCCATAAGCAGAATCCCGACAGGCCTGTAATCCTTGTATCGAAAGATATCAACCTCAGGATGAAAGCTAAATCATTGGGATTAGTTGCTCAAGATTACTTATCGGATAAAGTTCAGGATATCGACATCCTTAAGAAAGAGATTGAGATCATTTCGGATATGGACGATTCTCTGGTACAAACCATGTACGAGAAACATGATGGATTACCAGTCAAAGAAATAAAGATTAAACCTTACCCAAACCAGTATTTTATTCTAAAAGGTATTAAATCAAGTGCTCTGGGTCGCTATGATAGCACCACTGCGACCATTAAAAGGATTGAAAAATTAAAGACCTATGGGATTGAGCCTCGCAACTCTGAGCAAACCTTTTCGCTTGATGCACTGCTTCGTCCCGAAATACAGCTTGTTGCTCTTACCGGAAAAGCAGGTACTGGAAAAACCCTTCTTGCTCTTGCAGCTGCGCTTCAGCAAGAGGCAAACTTCCAGCAAATCCTCTTGGCACGTCCAATCGTTGCTTTATCCAATCGCGATCTAGGCTTTCTCCCCGGTGATGTAAACGAAAAGATTAGCCCTTACATGCAGCCCCTTTTCGATAACCTCTCGGTAATTAAGAACAGATTTAAAGGGGTTAGCAAGGAGTACCAGCATATTGAAGAGCTGCAACGCACCGAGAGACTGGTTATTACACCGTTGGCCTATATCAGGGGAAGGAGTTTATCGAATGTATTTTTCATTGTGGATGAGGCTCAAAATCTTTCGCCCCATGAGATTAAAACCATAATCACCCGTGCTGGGGAAGGGACTAAATTTGTTTTTACAGGTGATATACAGCAAATCGACCACCCTTACCTCGATATGAAATCGAACGGATTATCATACCTAACCGATAAAATGCACGGGCAGGAGATTTTTGCTCATATTAACTTAGTTAAGGGTGAGCGTAGCTACTTGGCTGAACTAGCAAGTAATTTGTTGTAAAAAAAGGGCCTTGAGTGACTAAAGTTTGGAGTACTTAATGTTTAAAACAAGATAATAAAACTAAAACTCTTGATATTCCAACGACTCTAAGCAATTTAACTACTTGAAGAACTCGAGGAACTTTACACTCCAAGTACGTTAAACTATTCAAATCTAGGCGCTTTAAGTACTCCAAGGACTCTAGGCACTTTAAGTACTTTAGACACTATAAACTTTAGGCACTATAAATAGATGAACCATGGGATACAAGGAGCTCTTCGTACTTCGGCATGCAAAATCATCGTGGGATGAACCAAACGTAGATGATGTCGATAGAGCATTAACCTCTAGGGGAATTAATGACGCGCATTCAATTGCGAATCGTCAGAAAAAACTTCTCAAGGAAGTTGACTTAATTCTTACAAGCCATGCAAACAGGGCTACCCACACAGCTACAATTATTGCAGAGGTTATCGGTTACTCTTTTGACAAAATTAAAATCTCAGCAAGCCTTTATGAGACTAGCGAAGGGGAGTTAATGTCCCTTATCAAAAGTTTACCCAATGAGCTCGCTCGAGTGCTAATTGTTGGACACAACCCAACATTCACCTACTTTGTAAATCGATTCCTTAAAGATCCTATCGATAATATTCCAACAGCTGGAATTGTAGGCTTATCGTTTAATTCAGTATCGTGGAGAGATATTTCGAGAGATAATCTCCAATCAAGTTTTTTTGAATATCCAAAAAAGGAACAATAGTAACGGGTGTTCTGGGTATGATTCAATTTATTATCAAGTATTAATGAACTACCTCACCGCAAGAGGTCGATGTATCTAAATGTAAATTATTTTCTTATCGCCGCAAGCGGCGGGAAATCTAACATTAGAGATCCCTCGGCTAAGTTCGAGATCAGTTCGACTAAATAATTTTTTTTAACAAAATTAAAGTCTCCCTGATTTAACTATTTGAAATGATGGAATACTGAATTACTTGAAGAAACGAGTAAGAACAACCCGCTCTTCCAACATTCCAGTATTCCAGTATTATTACTTTGAAAAAACGAATTTAATAAGCATTTTTACCCTAAATTGTACAAGCAATAAGTCATTGCCAAATGTCGAAAAAGAAGGAATTAGTAAACCGTGAACTCAGCTGGTTATCGTTTAACGATAGAGTGCTTCAAGAAGCTGCCGATGAGACCGTCCCTTTAGTTGAACGGTTAAAATTTCTCGGAATCTTTTCAAATAATCTGGATGAGTTTTTTCGAATTCGCGTCGCTACGCTTCGCCGTTTGATGGATTTCGAGAAGGGTGCAAAAAAGTTGATCGGCGATAAACCACGAAAAGTACTCGATAAGATTCAACAGTACGTGCTCTGCGAACAGAATAAATTTGATATCATATACGAGAAAATCCAGAAAAAACTAGCCAGGGAGAATATCAATATCATTAATGAAAAGGAGCTTTGTACTGCTCATGCTGAATTCATCAGGAATCTATTCAAAGAGGAGATTTCAACCATCTTGTCACCTATAATGCTGAATTCTATTATCAAGTTTCCTGAGCTTACTGACCGTTCTATCTACCTTGCAGTAAAACTTACTAAAAAAATTATCCCCGGGAAGAGTGAATATGCTCTAATTGAAGTACCCACCTCACAGTTCTCTAGGTTTATAGTACTACCCGAGATCGATAGCAAGAAAAATATTATCCTTTTAGAGGATGCAATACGATTCTGTCTCGATGAAGTTTTCAGCATCTTTCCCTACGATACCTTTGAGGCTTGGATCATCAAGATTACACGTGATGCTGAACTGGATGTAGATAATGATATTAGCGAGAGTTTGCTCGAGAAGATATCAAAAGGGGTAAAAAATAGACGTAAAGGTGAACCCGTGAGGTTTGTTTACGATTCAAAAATAGCCCCCGATCTGCTTAAATACTTTATCAAAAAATTGGAGTTGGATAATGAGGATACGCTGATACCCGGTGGAAGATATCACAATTTTAAGGATTTCATGGGTTTTCCTAACCTCGGAAATCCAAAGTTGGTTTACGAACCAATGCCTCCAGTCCGAAAACCCGAACTGGAGAATACCAAGAGCATTATCTCGGTTATTCAAAAGAAGGATTTTCTTCTGCATCATCCCTACCACAGCTTTGCTTACTATATCAAGATGCTCCGCGAAGCGGCTATCGACCCAAAGGTGAAATCGATAAAGATTACCATTTACCGTGTTGCTTCGGAATCGAAGGTTGTACATGCCTTGATAAATGCCGCACAGAATGGCAAAAAGGTGACAGCTGTTGTTGAACTGAGAGCCCGATTCGATGAAAAATCGAATATTAATTGGTCACGCCAAATGGAAGAGGCTGGCATCAATGTGATTTTCGGTGTCCCCGGATTAAAGGTACATGGCAAAATGACTCTAATAACTTGTGAAGATGGTAAGAATACGTTAAACTATGCAGTTGTTAGCACTGGCAATTTCCATGAAGGGAATGCAAGTTTATACACTGATATCAACCTATTCACAGCGGATAAAAGAATAACCTCTGAGGTTGAGAAGGTTTTTACGTTCCTTGAGTTTAACTATCGCACCTTCACATATAAGCATCTACTTGTGTCACCTGCCAACATGAGACGTAAACTCTCTGCTCTTATCGATAATGAGATTAAAAACGCCAAGAAAAAACAACCAGCTTACATGCTTTGTAAAATCAACAATTTGGTTGATGAGGAGATGATTCGCAAGCTCTACCAAGCAAGCAATGCCGGAGTAAAAATTCAGCTGGTTGTTAGAGGAATCTGCTCATTAGTACCCAGCATTCCGGGCCAAAGTGAGAATATCGAAGTAGTTAGCGTTATTGACCGACTCCTTGAACACTCCAGAATATTTATTTTTTGTAACAACGGACAGGAACGTTATTTTATCTCATCGGCTGACTGGATGACCCGAAATCTAGACTATAGAATTGAAGTAGCAACACCTGTTTACGATGAGAATAACAAAAAAGAACTGAAACGAATAGTTGAAGCAGCGTTAAAAGATAACATGAAGGCAAGAATCGTCAATCCTAAACAGGATAACACCTTCAAAAAGATTAATCCCAAGAAATTATACCGTTCTCAAATGGAGCTCTACAGCTATTACTTAGAAATTGAAAGTCTAAAACTTCAAAAAACTTAAGATTTGAAGCTACTCAAATTTGCCGCTATCGACATAGGATCAAACGCCGTACGGTTGCTTTTCACCAACGTTATTGAGGACGAAAAAAAAACTTTATTTCGTAAATCTTCTCTAATCCGTATGCCCCTTCGCCTTGGCGAAGACTCCTTCAACTCGGGAATTATCTCTGAGACAAGAATAAATAAGCTGGTTAAAACCATGCTCGCCTTCAAATACTTAATGGAAGTTGAAGATGTTGTTGCTTATAGAGCCTGTGCAACATCTGCCATGCGCGAAGCCACTAACGGGAATAAAGTTGTAGAACGGGTTAAACTGGAATCGGGAATCGAAATCGAAATAATCGAAGGGAAAGAGGAGGCTGAAATAATTTACTCTAATGGAATCGTTGAGATGATTGGTGATTTAAATCCCTACCTATACGTTGATGTTGGTGGTGGTAGCACTGAGATAAGTCTCTTTGCAGAAAAAAAGAGGATTGTTACCCAATCGTTTGATATCGGAACTATTAGAATTCTGAACAACAAGGTCGGAAAGAAGGATTACAAAAGAATGAAGGATTGGATCAAAAACCTTAATTTTAATGGTAAAGAGGTGAAATTAATTGGTTCAGGAGGCAATATCAATAAAATTTATAAAACCTCAGGCAAGAAGGATAGTGAACCCTTGCTCTACAACGAATTAATCGAAATTAACAAGTTCCTCAACTTTTACACCATCGATGAACGTATCAAAGTACTAGGGATGAATCCCGATCGTGCAGACGTTATTATTCCAGCATCAGAGATATTTCTAAAAATAATGAAATGGTCTGAAGCAACAGAAATTATTGTCCCCACCATCGGTGTTTCCGATGGTATTGTTCGTCAGCTATACAAAGATTATAGTAAAAAGAAAAATGGAATGATTTTGAATGCTCTTTAACGACAAGATGATATTGAAATGAAATGATGGAATAATGGAAACGAAGTTCGACGATGTCAATATTGGAAGAAAAAGAGAATTGCATTTTATCCTCCCCTTTACACAATCCTCAATCACTCCATTCTTCCAACTTTCCTCTGTTTTTCCGAATATTCATTGTAAGTTTGCATGTTTTTTTGAACAATAATGGAATCGAACAAAAGGAAAGTTGCATTTTTTACTCTCGGTTGCAAATTGAATTTCTCCGAGACCTCTACCATTGCCCGACAGTTTGAAACATTGGGCTTTGAAAGGGTGTCCCCTGAGTCATCTGCAGATATTTACGTAATCAATACATGCTCTGTAACCGATCAAGCCGATAAGAAATGTCGCTATGCTATTCGGAAATTTATCAGCAAATCGCCCGAAGCTTTTATTGCAGTAGTTGGTTGCTATGCTCAACTCAAACCTGATGAAATCGCGAACATGGAAGGGGTAGATCTTGTACTCGGTTCATCCGAGAAATTTAATATTCCAACTTACATTACTTCTGAAACAAAAAAGGCAAAAGCCAAAATATACAGCTGTGATGTTGACGTGCTGCACGACTTTTTTCCTGCGTACTCATCAAACGATAGAACAAGATCATTCTTAAAGGTTCAGGATGGTTGCGATTACCATTGCAGCTATTGTACCATTCCCCTTGCGCGCGGACATAGCCGAAACATGCCAATTACAAAAGTTATTGAGCAAGCAAATGAGATTGCATCCAAAGGAATAAAAGAGATAATCCTTACGGGTGTAAATACTGGTGATTTTGGAAAATCGACCAATGAATCGTTTATTCATTTGGTACAAGATCTCGAAAAAATAGATGGCATTGAAAGATACCGAATCTCATCCATTGAGCCAAATCTTATAACCAATGAAATAATTGAATTTTGCTCTAAATCGAGCAAGTTCCTACCCCACTTCCATATTCCTTTGCAATCAGGCTCAAATAGAATTCTGGGATTGATGAAACGTCGTTATACTCGTGAACTCTTTGCCGAGCGTTTAACAAAAATTAGGTCTGTGATTCCCAATACATTTATTGGTATTGATGTAATTGTTGGATTTCCTGGTGAAACGGAG
>JAYTVX010000062.1:0-3690 GCA_043743775.1 Bacteroidales bacterium
TTAATATTTATACATTTGCGCCGTGTTTATATCGAATCACGATTTTTAAAATTCAATCCATAGTAGAAAACAAACCTAAGTATTAAAAAGAACAAAAAATGAAGAACAAAATTTTAATGGGATTAGCCGCTATTGTAATGGTTGCTTTCCTTTCAAGCTGTGGCACCGTTCCACAAGCTAAAATCGATGCTGCTAACGTAGCTATTGACAGTGCTGCTAAAGTAGAAGCTGGTATCTATCTTCCAGGTGAACTTGCTGCTGTTCAAGATTCAATGAAAGCTATTCTTGCTGACGTTGAAGTTCAGAAATCAAAACTTTTCAAAAAATTTGGACCTGCTACAATTAAACTTGAAGCATTACTTGTTCAAACCAACAGCTTAATCGCTAACACAGCTGTTAAGAAAGAAGAAGTTAAGAAAGAAGTTGAAACCACAATGACTGACATCAAAGTTATCATTGAGGAAAACGCAAAACTTATTAAGAAAGCTCCAAGAGGTAAAGAAGGTGCTGCTGTTCTAGAGCAAATCAAAACCGAAATGGTAACTATCGATGCTTCAGTTGTTGAAGCTCAAGGTATGTACGATAAAGGTACCTACATGGATGCTTTAAACAAAATCAAAGCAACTAAAGAAAGAGCGACTGGCATCAACACAGAATTAAAAGATGCTATTGCTAAAGTTAAAAGAAGATAATAAGTAATTTATTACTTATATTAAATGAGAATCCCCGGGAAACACCCGGGGATTTTTGTAAAAAAGCGGACTTGGATTGTGATGAGAAAAAAAGTTATTGAAATATTGACAATATCCACTGTTGTATTAGTTGTAGTATTCATTGTCTATTTACTATATAGTAGTATTCCAGAACCACCCATTAAGGATATAAAAAGAGCAAGAAAATCCCTATCAAAGGCTTTTGCCAATAAAGCGGATACTTATTCAAGAGAGTTGTACAATGAAGCAAAAGCGAACTATGATTCTGCTTTTGTACACTGGCGTTATCAGAATAATCGATTTATCTTTTTCAGGAAATACGATAAGGTTTCTAAGTTTGCTAAGTTGACTTTAAAAAAGGCAATGCAAGCTATTGAGACATCTAAGTTGAGCTCAAATACATACAATACTGAGCTGAATGATAGAATCAAAACTTTAAATAAACTTGTTGAGGATATCAACACGTACTTTAGCCGTTATCCTTTAACTGCAGATACACGAAATTCCATTTCAACGGGCAAGTTTTACCTTAAAGAGGGTGAAATGGATTATAATAAAGGGCGATTCATAAATGCAAACAAAAAGCTGAATAGCGCCGACGATCTTCTTTCATCTGCCTATGACAAAGCATATGCTGATCTTGAGCATTACTTTGCATATTATCCCATTTGGAAGAAATGGGCAGAATCAGCTGTTAAAGAATCAAAGAAAAATCAAGGATATTCTATCCTTGTCGATAAACTTTCTCGAAAATGTTACGTTTACCTTAATGGTATCAAAAAGTATGAGTTTGACGTAGAACTAGGAAGGAACTGGGTCGGCGATAAAAAGAAAATGGGCGATAAAGCAACACCCGAGGGGATATATAAAATAGTTAATAAATTCGCGGGGACTAAATATAATAATGCGCTTCTGATCGACTATCCGAACGATGAGGATTTAGAGCGCTTTAATCACGAAAAGGCCAAAGGCTTAATACCTAAAACTGCCAGAATCGGGAATGGAATTGAAATTCATGGTAGTGGAGGTAAGGGGGTTGATTGGACTGAAGGTTGTATTGCATTAGAGGATTCTGAAATGGAAGTTGTATATAGAATTGCATCAATTGGTACTCCTGTTACAATTGTTGGTTCAATAAAAAACCTTCAGCAAATTCTTACTCGTTAATTTATTCAAATGAAAAATATTCATAATAGTGTAGAATTAATCCTTGATACAGAACCTGTTGGAGTTGATTCATCAATTGCAATTGAAGAGGTTAAGGCGATTAGCAGAAGTGGATTCAAGAGATTTTTGAGATTCATTTTGCTTTGTATTTTTATAGTATTACTTATACCTTCATTAGTTTTATTCTTTCTTTATGTAGTCCCTGGTATTCAGGAGTTAGGAAAAGGAAGGACACGAATTGAGGTCAATGACTTTGAGTTTAAGCAACAGCCAAGTTATAAAAAGCAAATAGGATTATTAGAAAAAGATCTTCAGAAAGTATCAAAGAAACTAAACGCATTTACACCTAATCAACCTTATATTATTATTAGTACTACTAATAATCGATTCTACCTGTATCAAAATAAGAAAAAGGTACGAGAAGGGTTCTGTAGTTCGGGTAGTTACATTCAACTATTGACTGAAGGGCCTAAGAAATGGACTTTTAAAACACCAAAGGGAAAGTTTAAAATTCTTAATAAGCATACTGATCCTGTATGGAAAAAACCCGATTGGGCATTCGTCGAGGAGGGTTTACCAATTCCTTCGGCAAATGCAGATTCAAGATTTGAATATGGTGTTTTGGGCGATTATGCTCTAGATATTGGTGATGACTATATGATTCATGGGACAATCTGGAAAAGGTTTTTAGGAATGCCTGCTACCCATGGCTGTGTTCGCTTAAATGATGAAGACCTTAAAGTGATTTATAAAACGCTCGATTTTGGATCAAAAGTTTATATTTACTGATAACTAGCAGGAAGGTATGGGAAGTATTAGAAAAATAATATCTTTTACATTAAGGTTAATCCTTTATAGCTTGGCCTTTATTGTTTTTGGATGTATGCTTTACTACACGGTAATGTCTTTGATCAGCACTTCGAGAAAGATTTCGGAGATAAATGATGGTTATAGCTTTAGGCAGATTGAGAAAACTTCCATCGACGAAAAATTTTTCACCGACTCAACTTTTGTTGAAATTCAAAAAGAAAAGGCTTTCATGCAATCGAAGGTTACTATGGCGGAGACCGATTCTATTGGTTTAACGCTTAACCTCAAAGATAGCATTGCTTCTCTTGAAATAAATGGAGTGGTTGTACATAAAACTAAGATTAGTTTTATGCGTATATGTAAGGCTTTTAATAAGGCCAACTCCTATGCTGTAGCCTCATTGCTTTCTTCTCCTTTGAATATAGTGAATGATACTGCTACAATTAAGAAGAATCCATTAATAGTAAGAATGGCACCCAAGGATACTTCGGAGTATGTGCCATTTATTCCTGATACATCGACTTCTGAGCCTGTGAACTATATTCTCGAAATGAATAAAGATATTAGAATATTTGTATATCAACAGGAACACGAGAAGTTAGAAGATGTGAAAAATCAAATTCTTTTTGACATAACCGATAGGTATAAGAACACAATGACAGCCCTTAAAAAGATGGCTGCTTTCGAGGTGCCGGAATATCGTTTGTATATCAAGATTCGGATACCAAAAGTTGATGCTAAAATTATTTATAGAGCGATACCCCATAAGGGACAAATAACCGTTTTCTGGTAGTACGTGATTAAAGGCTCATCTCCTGATCCTTTTTCTCCATATCCATGATTAGAGCCATTTGGTTACGGGCTCGTTGGAAATTATGCTCAGGATGTTTAACCTTATAGTAAGTATCACCCCTTAAATAGTCGGCTAAGAAACGGATACCCATCATAAAAGCCATCATTCGTGGAGCTTTGGGTAGATATTCAATTTCTTTTTGGGTTA
>JAYTVX010000063.1:0-4155 GCA_043743775.1 Bacteroidales bacterium
CTCAAACAGGAAAAGGAAAAATAAACATGGTTTCCGCGAGCGTATGTCAACTCCAAATGGCAGAAGAGTGTTGGCCGCACGTCGTGCTAAAGGAAGAAAGAAGCTAACTGTTTCTGATGAGCCTAGTCATAAAAGGTAAAACCATTAATAAAGCATTTGAAGGCAGGCTAACCCCTGCCTTTTTTATTATTCGCAAGGGCTACTGAGTAAAAACTTCATACCTTTGTAGAATATCATAGAAAAAAAGATGGTTGATAAAAATAAACTCATTTCCTATATCGAGAATTCCAAGGCGCTGGAACCACTGCTTCTCATATCGAAAAAAGTATTAAATGGTGAAAGGATTTCATTAGATGATGCTATTCTGCTTTACGAAACTGCTGATTTGGGATATCTGAGCATGCTTGCAAACCATATACGCGAGACAAAAAATGGTGATTACGTTTATTTCAACAAGAATTTTCATATTGAGCCCACCAATACCTGCGTCTTTAACTGCAAATTCTGCTCATACCATAAAGTGGCTGGCGATCCCGAGAGCTGGGAGATGTCGCTAAATGAAATTATTAAGCTTGCTGAAGGTTACAAGGGAAAGAATATTACCGAAGTTCATGTCGTTGGAGGGGTTCATCCAAAATGGGATATTAATTATTACGGGAATATTATACAAAGTATCAAAAAGGTTCTTCCAGATGTACACGTAAAAGCATTTTCAGCAATTGAACTTGAATATGTAATCGATAAAGCAAACCTCAGCTATCGTGATGGTATGCGCTTACTTAAAAATTTTGGTTTAGATTCAATTCCGGGTGGTGGTGCTGAGATATTCGATCCCGAGGTGCGAGAAAAAATATGCTCCGATAAGGCTACAGGAGAGCAATGGCTTGATGTCCATGAAGCTGCTCATTTGGAGGGAATTCCATCGAATGCTACTATGCTTTATGGTCATATTGAAAGCTACAAACACCGTGCTCAACACATGGAGGCAATAAGAAATCTTCAGGATAAAACCGGGGGTTTTAACTGCTTTATTCCATTAAAATTCAGAGCGCAAAACAATAAACTTGGATATCTGGGTGAGGTAGGTACTGTTGAAGATCTCAGAAACTTTGCAGTATCCAGAATATTCTTCGATAACATTACCCATCTAAAAGCGTACTGGCCTATGCTGGGTAAACAAAATACCCAATTGGCCCTCTCCTTCGGAGTTGATGATATTGATGGCACTATTGATGACACTACAAAAATTTACTCAATGGCAGGAGCTGAGGATAAAAAACCAGCAATGACCGTTGAGATGCTCATTGATATTATTAAAGGCGCTGGGAAGTCAGCTGTTGAAAGAGATTCGCTTTACAAGATTGTAAAACTATATTAACGTCAATTGGCGCAAAAATTGAGAGATTACATGTTTCTCGGTATTATTTGGATTATTGCCTTCCTTCCGGTAAGCATGGACAAAAAACCTTGAGGGAGTTCCAATATCCATCACTCCAGTAATCCATGTTATTAATATTGGAGAATTACAGTAAAATCATTTCATTATATCATACCTTGATGGGATGATATTTAGGCATATAATTATAAATTTGCCATAAATTTAATAATCAACTTTTATTGCTATTATTTCTTATTAGTCAATTATAGCCATGTGGGAGCAATTAAAAAAATTATTACTTAGGATCTACAGAAACTACAACGTTCAAACCATTCTTTTTCCTTTGGGAGCTATCGTTGGGTCTGGCCTATTATTTTTATTTTTTCTTTTCATATTCACCCGTCATGGGCAAAACTATCCTGTACCGAGCTTCATTGGATTAAAACAGTCTGAGGTAATTCGAATGGCTCATAAATACAGGCTTAGAATCAATGTAACTGATTCGGTTTATATTTTAACCCGGAAACCAGGAACTGTAGTAGAACAAAATCCTATTGCAGGAACACAGGTTAAGCAAAATCGCAGGGTGCTACTAACACTCAATGCTAAAAACCCTAAAAAGGTTGAGATGCCCAACATTGTTGGTGTAACTCTACGTCAGGCAAAGTCAATACTCGATCTCCAAGGTTTAATTGTGGGGAACTTAATATTTGTTCCCGATATAGCCGTAAACAATATTCTTGAGCAAAAATATAAAGGGAAACCAATTGAACCGGGTAAATTGATTCATAAAGGCTCAAGGGTAGATTTGATTTTAGGGCGTGGAATGCAGAATGAGAAAACAGGATTGCCTTTACTCATCGGACTAAACCAAAGTGAATCCCGGAGCCGTCTAATCGACGCATCGCTTAATTTGAATCAGGTTAAATACGATGAAACAATAAAAGACTATAAAGACTCGTTGAATGCAATGGTGTATAGCCAATACCCTACATACTCCGAATCGAGTTTGATTAGTTTTGGTGCTAGGGTTGATATCTGGCTAACCTTGAACGAAGCAAGAATTCCAAGGATTAAAGCAGAGCTAGGAATCGATTCAACCTATATGAACATTGACACAACCCAACTTGACGAGATCGTTGAATGAGAAAATTTACATTTTTAATCATTGTATTTCTAATCAAATTTTCCGCTAGTTCATCTGGACAGGAAGTCCTATTGGATTTACAATCGATTCCGATTAAAGAGGTGAAAGTTCAAAGATCAAGCGCTCAAGCCAAAACAAAGTCACTATTAACGTTACCATTCTTTGATGATTTCTCGAATGGACTTTCCTACCCCAATCCAGAAACTTGGACAGATTCATACGTATTAATTAACCAAACTTACGCGATTAATTCCCCAACAATTGGTGTTGCTACTTTTGATGCTATGAATCAGCATGGAAACCTTTACGAATATCTAACTACATCATCTTTACCCGCTGATATCCTAACATCACAGCCCATTGATCTAAATCTTCCCGAAAGTGATAGCTTATACTTCTCGTTTCAATACCAACCTAAAGGGCTAGGGAAAGAACCACAGGTAACCGATTCATTGATTGTTGAATTTTTGTCGAAAGACGACAATAAGTGGATTAGAACATGGTCTGCTTCTGCTCATTTTACAAATAATACAGTAATTGAGAATTGGCATCTTACAAATAAAACAGTAACCCGAAAAGCCGCTAAAATTGCAAACAACTTTTTTAAGGTGATGCTACCAATCAATGATGCACGATTCAGAAAAGCAGGTTTTCAGCTGCGTTTTATTAACTACGCTACCTTACCAACTAACACCCAAGTACCAAGTATCAGGGGGAACGGAGACCACTGGAATATTGATTTGGTTTACCTTAACAGTAATAGATACTTAACCGATACCCTTTTAAACGATATTACCCTAAGTAAACCGATTAAGTCATTCCTAAAGAACTACGAATCGATTCCATGGAAGCACTTTACGAATCAAGCCAAACTAGTTGAGTTGACCAATCCCCTCACCTTTAATATGTTCTATAGTAATCTAGGGCCAATTACATGGAATGTTACCAGAAAGTTTATAATAAACGATCTCTCCAATCCTAGCAATAATCATCCTTTCTCCGGAGGGGCAGAAAATATTTATCCGTTCGAAACATTTTATTTACCCCAGAACTACGAGTATACATTTACCTCAAATTGGGAAGATTCGGCAAAGTACAACATGGTGAATTACCTCATAACAGATATTGATGATAGTACTCACTACCTTCGCGAGAACGATACCATTAAGTACACCCAGCAGTTTTTCAACTACTATGCCTACGACGACGGTTCGGCTGAAAATGGATATGGAGTTTGGGGTGAAGGAACTGAAAATGCTATGATTGCATTAAAATATCATTCTTACGTATCAGATTCGTTGAAAGGCATATTGATTTACTTTAATCAGATTTTTGGTGATAATATCAAAACAAGATTTAAACTAACAGTCTGGAAGGATAAAAATGGTGTGCCAGGGGATACATTATACCAAAAATCTGTATTCAAGCCTATCTTAGCCTATAACAAGGATTCCCTATACAAAATAGATGCTCACTTAAAAATTGGTGGCGACTTTTGGATTGGTTGGGTAAATACCACAACCGATGCGCTTAATGTAGGTTTCGATTTGAATAACATTCACAATGATAAACTTTACTATAACCGCAGCGGGGATTGGGTACAATCTATATTTGAGGGTTCTTTGATGAT
>JAYTVX010000064.1:0-13704 GCA_043743775.1 Bacteroidales bacterium
TACTTCTCGGCGAAAAACTCTAATGCATCAATATTATTAGCATCCAATTTAATGATTTGCTTCGCAATTTTCTCGAGTTGATTCTTGTAGTTCAATTTATCGTTGACTCTAAAGTATCCTGCTAATAGTTTGATATCGTTTTGAGCATTGCTTCCCAATGTAGACCAAAGTTTGTAGGCGAATTCCCAATTCTCGCTTCTTATATAAGCCAGATATAACTGCTTGCGCACCGATTGAATCTCTTCCCCCTGAGGGTATTTGGTTATATAGCCATCAAGATTGGTGATTTCCTTTGAGAGGTTATCCTTTTCAAGGAATGCCTTTGCAAGAATTGAGTAGGTTTTTTCGTTCGCAACAGGGTAACGTTTTGCCAACTCTAAGTATTGAATAGATTTGTCCGTTTGCTTTAATTCCCATGCAGCGATACCTGCATTTTGGTAAATAGTACTATCAACCCTTTTATTCTGATTTTTTTTGATTTCAATCACCTCTTCATAGGTAAGGAGCGCTTTTTGGTAATCTCCGCTACTATATGCAGTATTTGCATCTTGGAATTTCTGAACACTTTGGTCAGTGTTGACTTTTGAGGTTTGTTTTGTTGCTGTACAGCCAATGAAAATAAAGGCTGCAGAAGTTGCTATTAATAAAATATTGTTTGACTTCATCTTTCTTCGAATTTCAATTTTGAGGGGGCAAAGGTAGAATAAAAAATAAAAATCTTAACATACATTATTTGCGGTAGCAACAAAGAGGAGATGCAAAGGGGTTATACATTTTCATTTAAAATCTAAATATATATTCAATAAAAAAGAGAGAATTGAAAAAATGGTCTTTTCAATTATCTCTTTTTTAACTTCTTACTCTCACTAAACCCTAACTCCCATAACAAGAATATCATCAACCTGTTCATGGCTGCCCTTCCAGTCGAGGTGCGCTTTATTTAAAAGTTCTTTCTGTTCATCCATAGGCTTATCCCATATTTGGAGTAGCATCTCTTTGTATTTCTTTGACATGAATTTACGACCGTCTTCACCACCAAACTGATCGGCATAACCATCGGAAGAGATGTAGAAAGTATCACCCTTTTCAATAGCAATCTCATGGTTGGTAAAGGGTAGGTGGTCGTTCATGTGGATTGCGATTGGCATTTTGTCGGCTTTATACTCTATTAGTTCCCCTTTTCGAATAAGATAAAGAGGATTATATGCTCCAGCCCATTCAAGCTTCATTCCATTGGGGTCGAATACGCATAAGGAGATATCCATACCATCCTTAGCCTCATCCCTCTTTCCCGTTTGTGAAAGGGTATGTTTAACATGCTCGCGGAGAAAATTAAGGATGCTGGCGGGTTGCATTATCCCCTCTTTGTTTACAATCTCGTAAAGGAACGAAACGCCAAGCATGCTCATAAATGCGCCCGGAACACCGTGACCGGTACAATCGGCTGCAACAATGACTATTTTTTCCCCACTTTTGCTAAGCCAGAAAAAGTCACCGCTAACAATATCTCTCGGAAGATATAAAACAAAATGTTCGGGTAGGGTTTTAAGCAGTATTTCATCAGAGGGGAGAATTGCTCGTTGAATTCGACTAGCATAACGGATACTATCAGTTATCTCCTTTTTTTGCTGAGTGATCAGCTCGTTCTTCTCCTCAAGAATTTGATTGGCCTTTTGTTTCTCTTTGAACATCCTTAGAAGGAGTAATGCGACCAATAGTATTAGTATAGCACCAATAACAGCACCAATAATTGTGAGTTTTTGTCTTTTAATTACCGAATCCTGAAGATTTAGGGCTAAGTCCTTCTTCACAGTTTCGTACTTAGTTTGCATTTCGGTTATTGCCTTTTGACTCTTCTCGGTAAATATTTCGTCTTTTATTTTAACCGACATTTTATGATAGGTTAGCGCTTTTTGGACTTCGCTAATCTGCTCATACAATACTGATAATCTTTCATAGCAATAACGTACGTTATCCTTCATTTCAAGTTCATTCGATAATTTAGCGCACTCTAAGAAGTAGACTTCAGCCTGAGTGTAATTTTTCTGCCGATAATTACTTTCGCCCAGCGAGAAAAGCGCATTGGCTTTCTCGTAAGGTAGGTTGAGCTTACGCGCTAGATCTAGCGCTTCGTTAAGGTATTTGTTCGCGCGATTCCAATCTCTTGCCCAGCTGTAATTAGCCCCTAGATTAATATCTACGGTTGAAATTAGCGCTTCGTCTTTGGTATCTTTAAATATCTCAAGCGATTTATTGTAGTATTCAATTGATTTCTCAAAAGAGTTGAGGATGACTTTGCTGGGGAGTTTAATTAATGAATCCTCCCATGCCTCACCATATTTGGCAACAAATTGGTTGGTGGCTAACCTTGAGTAAACATTTGCAATGTTTTGAAGCGATTTCCCTTCATCTGATCGATACTCTAGTTTCCCCCAAATTTCTAAAGTTCTTTGGTAATACTCATGAGCTTTATTGTAGTTTGATTCGTTCTCTTTTACGGCAAGGGTGCTCTGTGATAAATTTTCATAGACCATTCCTATTCCATTGCATGAGTTAGCAATCCCTTCTTGATGATTGATCTGCTCAAAAGTTTTGAGGGCTTTCTGGAACTGTTCAAGAGCAGATTGGTAGTTACCAATGCTTGTAAGGGTTCTTCCGAAATTGTAGTATGCAATGGCTAAACCCTGAGGATCGTTAATCGATTCCTTTATTTCAATCTCTTTAGTAAAACAGTCAATCGACTTTTGATAATCGGCAAAATTAAAGTAAAGTTGACCTATTCCGCTGTAAGTGTCTGCAATATCTTGTTTATTTCCTATTCCTTTTCTAAAATCGAGCGCTTTATTCATTAGAACCAAAGCTGAATCGGAATTTCCTTTTTTCTCACAAATCTTACCAAGCTGAAAATAGGCATTGGCTTCTCGCTTTACGCTATCCTTTTCGTGTGCCAAAGTTAAAAGTTGATGAGATGTTTTTTCCGATTGATCGAGAGAATCAAGGATAAAGTATGACTGAGAAATCCTATCCAGCCCACGGAATACTCCTTCTATATAGTTGGTTTTCGTGCTTAAATCAAATGATTGTTTGAAGTATATTAATGCTTGGGAATACTGATCCTGACTATAGTATACCTTGCCAAGATTATCCATTGCATCAGATTTTGCTTTATCGTCTAGTTTCTTCGCTAGATCTACTGCATCCTTTGCATAATCAATGCCTTCAGGATCATAAGTCTTTAGTTCTGAAAGTTTAAAAAGGAGATGAAGTTTATCAATACCTTTTGATTCCCTCATCAAACTTCGAAGACTATCTGCTTTATCGGTTTGGGCAACGGTAATCTGGGTGATAAGCAGGATGCTGATAATCAGCTTTATGTTTTTCAAGAGCATGGTTAAAACTTTTACTTCTTAAGCAAATTAACTAAAGATTAAAGGATGAACAAAAAAAATGAACCTTTTTTTTGAAAAAAAATAGTTGGATAGAAGGTATTATATATTTCTGCTTAATAAAGTTTATTGTTTAGTAGTAAATAGAAGTAGTTTGGAGGAAATTTTAGGTTTTGAAAAATAGTAGATTGATCTATCATTTTAAACCATCAGTCACCAGATATTTTTCCAGAACACTTGCTGCTTGAACTACCGCATTATTGCAGACCCTCACGAAAAGTCCGATTTCTTTGGCCGCAGCACGTTCATCGGGGTTTGTTAAATCGATTTTTAAAAGTTCTTTGCATTGAACGCTGCCAAGGATTTTTTCACACTCAGTAACGAATTTTCCCACAATCTCACTTACCTTCTCCTTTGATTTTAGGTCTCCCTCGATTCCATTACTATACTTGAGTCCAAGGATAATCGCTCCAGCATTTACCGCTCCGCAAATATGCTGTCTGCGGCCAAGTCCACCACCAAGCCCTGCGCCAATTTTTAGAGCTATTTTGGGATCGATGTTTACTTTTTGAGCGTATGCTCCAAGAATTGCCTGAGCACAGCTATTACCCTCCTCGAAAAGTTTTAATGCAAGGTCAGTTTCTTTCATTGTTGTTTTTTTTACAAAAATAGAAAAAGGGGCAAATAATGCCCCTCTTCATCTTATTTAATTTGAAATATTAGAATGCAAAACCTAGTGCAAAACCTATTCTAGTTCTAAAGCCTTCAAAAAGATTTGTTTTGTCAAATGAACCCGTTCCGGAGTCAACCTTTACATCGGTATTTCCGTAATGTCCACCAAAGAATAGATCCATTGTAAAACCGGAATTAGTAATCCACTGTCTTCCAAAAACAAGACCTCCACCCATTGATGTTAATGTTCCCTTAGAAGCATCGGTAGAATTTTCAAGGGTGTATCTTTGATAACGGAAATAGGGTGAAAGATAGAATCCGTCAATAGCATTCTTCTTGGCATAAATTCTCAACTCAGGTGTAAGAATTAAACCAGTGAATTTTGTATCACCTAGTTTGAAATTCATATAAGCTACGCCTAATTGAGCGGATGTTAAATCTGTTAATTTTCGCTCATAAAAGATTGAACCTGTACCTAAAAATAAACTTAGGGTATTTACTTTAAGCACATTTTTTTCTGTGGAAACTGCAGGTTTATCTTGTGCGAAAGAAGGTAATGCAAACAAGACACTGATGGCAATGATTAAAATTTTTTTCATAATTTAATAAGATTAAGTTTTAGTCTTTTTCCAATATTACAAATAATAGGCCAACTTTTGAAATTGAACTTTTGACCAAATTACGGAAATATTCTGAAGTAAATGGGATAATTTTAAAGTGGAACCTTATCAATATTTTGGTGTTATCCTTTTCTTAGGTATTTTTGAACTGCTAAAAATTTTGCTCATGAATAATCCAGCAATTCGTCTTTCGGTTTTGATCTTTTTCGTTTTGATGCTTTTTGGGTGTAATACTCAAGGTCCAAAAGTGCAAACCAAGAAGGTAACTGTTTCGGTAAGCATATTGCCTCAGAAATACATTGTAGATAGGTTGACAGACAGTTCTATCGAGGTGAATGTAATGGTGCCCCCGGGAACCAGTCCAGAGATGTACGAACCCTCACCAGTTCAAATGAAAGGTGTGTCGAACTCGGCCGTGTATTTTGCCGTTGGTCCGTTGGAGTTTGAGAGCACAATTCTTCCCCGAATTAAAGAGTTGAACCCTAATATTCAATTTATTGACCTCTCTATCGGCATTAATTTAATGGAGGGTCATAAACACAGGGAGATTATGGGGGAGGATGAGCATCATACCAATTACGATCCCCATATTTGGACATCAACACTTGAGTTTAAGCAGATGGCCATTAGAACTTCAAGGGTTTTATGTGACCTTTATCCTGAAAGGAAGCAACAATTTCAGGATAATCTTACTAAACTAGAATCAGATATCAATAAATTAGATTCATTGGTACGACTGGTTGTCGGGAGTTCGGCCACTAAAAATTTTCTGATATATCACCCAGCACTTTCCTACTTTGCTCGTGATTATGGGTTAAACCAAATTGCCATTGAGGAGGATGGTAAAAATCCTTCGGCTCAAAAACTTACTGAATTGGTTCGACTTGCAAAATCAGAGAAACTCAATTCAATTTTTATACAATCGCAGTTCGATTCCCGTAATGCAGAGATACTCGCGTTGGAGTTGGGAGGCGATGTGGTTCAAATCGATCCGCTGGGGTACGATTGGCTAAAGAATATGAACGATTTGACCATTAAACTTGACAAAGCATTGAGGTCAAATAAAATTCTTCAAAGGGATGAGTAAGATACTCGATGTTGTTAATGTAACCGCAGGTTATGGTTCGGATATTGTATTAAAGGATATCAATTTCGAGGTGGTTGATAATGATTTCATAGGTGTTATTGGCCCTAATGGTGGAGGTAAGACCACACTGCTTAAACTAATTTTGGGCGAAATCAAACCCTTCCAAGGGCATATAAATTTTTATCCAAATAGCAAGGACGAAACTCTATTCGGATATTTACCACAGGTTTCGAGTATAGATAGGGAGTTCCCGATTAAGGTGGTTGATATTGTTCTATCGGGTTTGATGCATCGGAACGGTCTGTTTGGGGGTAACAAAGCGAAGAATCGTGAGAAAGCCTTCGAGATATTAACTATAGCTGGAGTCGATCATCTTTACAATAATAGCGTTGGGGAATTATCGGGGGGGCAACTTCAACGAGTGTTTCTTTGTCGTGCCTTAATCTCGCAACCACGACTTTTAATCCTCGATGAGCCCAATACCTTTGTTGATAATAAGTTTGAGAAAGAACTCTATGAATTGCTTAGGGAGTTGAATAAGAGGATGGCGATAATAATGGTTTCGCATGATGTTGGCACCATTACCTCTTATGTTAAAACCATTGCATGTATAAATCGTCGCCTACACTATCATCTCTCAAATAAAATTACCCCTGAGCAGCTAGCTGCTTACGAATGTCCAATTCAGATAATTACCCATGGTAGAATTCCCCATACCGTTTTACTCGATCATCGCAAGGAGGAGAAAGTATGATAGATCTTTTTAAAGATATTTTTCAGTATCAGTTTTTAATGAATGCAGTGATTGCAGCTTTTTTGGTGTCAGTTGTTGCTGGTATTATAGGTACATACATCACATCAAGACGGCTGGTGTTTCTCAGTGGGGGTATAACCCATGCTTCGTTTGGTGGTATTGGTATAGCTTACTATTTGGGAATAAATCCTATTGTTGGCGCGATTGTTTTCTCTATCCTTTCTGCATTTGGGATCGAAGCACTTTCGCATCGAAAGAGCATTAGGGAAGATTCGGCAATTGGCATACTCTGGGCTTTTGGAATGGCTTTTGGAATTATTTTCATATTTTTAACACCTGGTTATGCTCCAAACCTCTTAAGTTTTCTTTTTGGGAGTATTCTTACCGTAACCAATGCCGATTTACTCTATTTGCTTGCTTTAAATTTAGCCGTAATTCTGTTCTTTATTCTATTCTACCGACCAATCCTATACATTGCTTTCGATCAGGGTTTTGCCCGATCACAGAAGATTCCCGTTACGCTTCTTAACTATGTTTTGATCACTTTTATTGCCATTGCTATAGTGTTGAGTATAAGGGTTGTGGGTATTATACTTTTGATATCGCTTTTTACAATTCCACCGGCAACTGCAAATATCTTTTCGAATCACTTTGGTCGAATTATCTTTTGGTCAATCCTGTTAAGTTTCTTGGGATGCTTTATTGGACTGCTTCTTTCTTATACTATGAATATTCCAAGTGGTGCAGCCATAGTTGTTGTTCTTGTTTTGATGTTTGGAGTAATTAAATTGCTTTTTGAATTGATCAATAGGATTAAAAGGCATTCTGCAATGACCTTGAATAAGTAGAAAACGTAATAATTAATAATAAAGTTAAACTATATAGCTATGAATTTTGATCTTATTGTAATAGGAAGCGGCCCGGGTGGCTATGTTGCAGCGATAAGGGCGAGCCAATTGGGTTTGAAGGTTGGTGTTGTTGAGAAGGAGAATCTTGGCGGCATCTGTCTCAACTGGGGATGTATTCCTACCAAAGCGTTACTGAAAAGTGCTCAGGTTTTTGAGTATGCTTCTCATGCTGGCGAATATGGAATAGTTGTAGCTGAAGTAAAACCTGATTTTGAAAAGATTATTGCCCGTAGCCGTGCCGTTGCCGATGCCATGAGCAAAGGGATTCAATTTCTTTTCAAAAAGAATAAGGTTGAGGCTATTATTGGATTTGGAAAGTTGAAGGATAACCACACCGTTGCTGTAACTGCTGCCGATGGTTCAACTGCTGAATATACCGCAAACCATATTATTCTTGCAACTGGAGCCCGTTCACGCGAACTGCCAAACCTTAAGCAGGATGGGGTTAAGATTATTGGCTATCGTCAGGCGCTTACCCTTCAAAAACAACCAAAGTCGATGGTGGTTGTGGGGTCGGGTGCTATTGGTAGTGAGTTTGCTTACTTCTACAACGCCATTGGAACTAAGGTTACCCTTGTTGAATTCCTACCTAATGTTGTCCCCCTTGAGGATGAAGAGGTGAGCAAAACATTGGAGAGATCCTTTAAGAAGGCAGGGATCACTGTAATGACGAATTCTACAGTTGAGGCTGTTGATACATCTGGAGAACTCTGTAAGGTGAAAATCCAGACTAAGAAAGGGCTTGAGGAGGTTGAGGCTGAAATTGTACTTTCAGCTGTTGGCGTTACTACCAATCTGGAGGGCATTGGTTTAGAGGAATTAGGTGTTGAAGTGGAGAAGGGAAAAATTATAGTTGATGACTTCTACAGAACAAATGTGGAGGGCGTTTATGCTATTGGTGATATCGTTCACGGTCCAGCATTAGCCCACGTTGCATCTGCCGAAGGTATTGTTTGTGTTGAAAAAATTGCAGGACAAAATCCTCATCCTGTTAACTATAAAAATATACCTGGATGTACTTATACAACCCCTGAGGTTGCTTCGGTTGGGCTGAGCGAAAAAGCCGCAATAGAGGCTGGGTACGAGATTAAGGTTGGTAAGTTTCCATTTACTGCTTCTGGCAAGGCCACTGCTGCAGGTGCAAGGGAGGGTTTTGTTAAATTGATATTTGATGCAAAGTATGGGGAATTGTTGGGTGCTCATATGATTGGAGCCAACGTAACCGAGATGATAGCTGAACTGGTTGTTGCAAGAAATTTAGAGACAACCGGACATGAACTGATCAAGAGTATTCATCCACATCCAACCATGAGCGAGGCCATTATGGAAGCTGCTGCTGCTGCTTATGGCGAAGTGATTCATGTATAGATCATTGCTAAAATACTTAAATAGAAAAAGCCGGAAACCCGGCTTTTTCTATTTAAGTAAATATTTTTTACTCCCACTTAAACTCAATATTCGTTGTGGGTTGTCCTGATGAAATATGGCTTGTAATTCGATAGGAAATATTCTTACAGTTGCAAAGTTCTAAAGCTTTAATGCACCATCCAGCAAATCTGTATTCAAGAGATTTTGTTATTCCATCGAATTTTTTGATCTTCATAACAGCAGTTCTACTAGCCGTTTCTACAACATCCACTTCTGAAGGGATATAGAAGGTTTCTACCATTCTCGATGCTCTCTTCATGAGGTATTGAGGTGTTGCAACAAAGAGAAACACCTTGTATATTCCAGTAAGTGCGACTTTGGCGCTAAATTTGCCTAGTTCTTCACCTGCCTTTTGAGCATTAAAGTTATAGAATTGCTCAACAATTTTATCCATAGGATCGTAATAAGCAGGTTTTATTTCGTACCAATCACTAACCCGAACAGCACTCTCATATATTTTCTGAGATTCAACTGGAAGAGATTTGATCCAATCGGTATACTTGCTAGGAAATGTCTCTTTTACAAAATCTCTAGTAGTGATAATGCTTGTACCTTTTACCTGCATAGTTCTTAGAATTAATGTTTGCAAATTAATCTAAAATATGGAATAATGAAGTATTGAGCAAAGGAAAGTTGAAATCTTAGAATAATAGATTTGCACAGAACAATATTTTAATCAAATACATTTTTTGCCCTATTATTTTTAATTGATAATCCTCAACTAAGGTACTTTCAACTAATACTTAAATTAAGATCTTCATTCACCTTGTTGATTACTATGGAATTCCTATTTTTGCGGGATAAATTTTTAATAGATGATTTCTGTAAATCAGGTTACGGTTAGTTTTGGCGGTTTTCAACTTTTTAAGGATATAAATTTCTTAATCACCCAGCGCGATAGGATTGGACTTGTTGGAAAGAATGGTGCGGGTAAATCAACCCTGCTAAAGTTGATGGTTGGTGAAATGAAACCAACCTCTGGTAGCATTTCCATTCCTAATGATATTCGAGTCGGATACCTTCCTCAGCAAATGATCATTGCTGATGGGCGAACGGTTATGAATGAAACCCTTCTGGCTTTTAAGGAGACAATTGATCTCAAAAAAGAGATTGATAGGTTGGGCCTGGAAATTGTCGAGAGAACCGATTATGAGAGCGAATCATATACCCGCTTGATTAATCAGTTAACTGAAAAAACCGACCATTACAATATCGTTGGTGGTGGTAATCTTGAGTCGAAGGTTGAGCAAACGCTTACTGGACTCGGATTTAAGCGTACAGATTTTGATCGTCAAACTTCAGAGTTCAGTGGTGGTTGGAGAATGCGAATAGAACTGGCAAAACTTCTGCTCCGTAAACCCGAAGTACTTCTGCTCGATGAGCCTACCAACCATCTAGATATTGAGTCAATTCAATGGCTAGAGGAGTATCTTGAAACTTTTCCTGGGGCATTGCTCCTTATCTCTCATGATAAAGCTTTTCTCGACAACGTTACCCAGCGCACCATCGAGATTTCGCTTGGAGTTGCTTACGATTATAGGGTATCCTACTCCAAATACGTTGTTCTTCATCGAGAACGTAGAGAACAGCAGATGGCTGCGTATCGCAATCAGCAGAAGATGATCGAGGATACTCAGGATTTTATCGATAGGTTCCGGTATAAGTCAACCAAGGCGGTTCAGGTTCAATCACGGATAAAGCAGCTCGACAGGTTAGATGTTATTGAGGTAGATGATGAGGACCTTACCTCATTAAATATCAAGTTCCCACCAGCTCCTCGTTCAGGTGATGTTGTCGTAGAGGCGAAGGAGGTTGCGAAGAGTTTTGGTGATCACCTTATTTTTAGCGGAGCAAACTTCACCGTTCAGCGAGGAGAAAAGGTTGCTTTTGTAGGTCGTAATGGTGAGGGTAAGACTACCATGAGCCGAATTATTATTGGAGAACTTCCCTATGACGGGGAAACAAGAATAGGTCACAATGTGAGTTTTGGTTACTTCGCCCAAAACCAGGATGAGTTGCTAAATGAGTCGTTAACGGTGCTCGAAACGATCGATAAAGTAGCTGTTGGAGATGTACGCACAAGAATGCGCGATATTTTAGGAGCATTCCTTTTCAGAGGCGATGATGTAGATAAAAAGGTTGGTGTGCTTTCAGGTGGTGAGCGTAACCGTTTAGCAATGGCTAAATTGATGCTTCAACCATATAACTTACTAGTACTCGATGAGCCCACCAATCACCTTGATATGCGCTCAAAGGATATACTGAAAGATGCTTTGCTGAAATTTGATGGAACACTTATTATTGTCTCGCACGACCGGGAATTCTTAAATGGTCTGGTCAATAAAGTTTATGAATTCAGCGATGGTAGAGTAAAGGAACATTTAGGGGGTATTTACGATTTCCTGCGTCGTCGTAAGTTGGCTAATCTTAAAGAACTTGAGCGTAAACGCGAGGATGTACGCGAAATTGAACCCAAATCTGATTCAGAGCAGAAGCAGGCATGGCTTGAGCGTAAAGAGGTCGATAAACTGATACGTAAGGTAGTTGCTCAACTGGAGGAGGTTGAGGTAAAGATTGAAGAAGTTGAAGCGGAAATAAGCCGGCTTGATGCTAAATTCGCAAACCCCGATGAAGACAGTGCTTCAAATCCAGATTATGCTTTCTTCTCGAAATATCAGGAGTTAAAGGATGAACTGAAGCACCTGATGAAGAACTGGGAGGATTTATCGCTAGAGGTTGAGAATTTGAAAGCAAAAAGAAGCGTTTAAGAGGTAAGTGAAAAGTTAATAGATAAAAGTTAAAATGTTACTTAACTTTCCAAAATTTTAAGCGAACAACGAACAACCATCAACAAACAACTAAAAACAATGTCAAAAGAGATAGATGAATCAATATACGGTCTACGACCAGTAATTGAGGCAATAAAAGCAGGAAAGCAAATCGATAAGATTTTAGTTAAGCAGGGGTTGACCGGAGAACTAGCTGGGGAACTATTAAGTTTGATTAAGGAGAAAGGGATTCCATCTCAAATTGTTCCATTTGAACGATTTGTAAAGTATGGAACACGCAATCATCAAGGGGTCATTGCTTTTGTCGTTCCCGTTGAACTCGTTGAACTCGAGTCTCTGGTCCCAATGCTTTTCGAAAGTGGGAAGGTTCCATTTCTGCTAATCCTTGATAGGATAACCGATGTGCGAAATTTTGGTGCCATTGTTCGAACCGCCGAGTGTGCCGGGGTTGATGCTATTATTGTTCCAGCAAAAGGAGCAGCACAAATCGGTTCTGATTCTGTGAAAACATCAGCTGGTGCATTGCATCATGTTCCTGTTTGCAAGGTAGGTAGCCTAAAGGTAACTATGAATTTTTTAAAAAATAGCGGTTTTAGAACCATTATTACTACCGATAAAGCCACTGAAAGTCTCTATGATGTTGATTTGACTGGACCCATTGCTATCGTTATGGGTGCAGAGGATACGGGGGTGTCTCCTGATCTTTATAAGCTTGCTGATAGCTTAACCCGTATTCCGATTATGGGGAAAATTGGATCGCTAAACGTATCGGTTGCTGCAGGAGTAATGATTTATGAGGCAGTTAGACAACGAGGTCTATAGTCCAGCATTGTCCAACGCTTTTTTACACGCTTCGCGTCCATAAGCAATCATCTCTTCTCCCTTGTAAAATTCAAAAACCGAACAGGAATATTTCGAAATGCTTACAAGTACATCAGGGGGGAATGTGTCAATGGTCTGCTGCGATAGTTTAGACTGCATGAGTTGAATAGAGCGTGTTAAGATATCAAAGTAACCCAACTTTAAAATTTTCTTATCAGGTTTTTCTATTACTTCAATATGATGATTGCTAAAGACCTCGTCCCACTTCTTTATTAATTTTGAAACTTTTTCGCTATGAATCACCTCATGCTCTTTCTTTTTGGGGAGTTTAGGTTTTACAAAAGGGACAAGAGAATTAAGATCAACTGCAATAAGTGTATCGTTTCCTGATCGTGCGATTCGATTGATGGGTATTGGATTTAAAACGCCGCCATCAACTAGTACTCCACCATTATTTACAACAGGGGTGAAAACATTTGGAATGGATATTGATGCCCTTATGGCTTTGAATAAGTCTCCGGTTGAAAATATTACTTCTTCATTATTGATGATATCTGATGCGATAGCAACATATCTGATAGGCAGATCTTCGATGTTGGTATCAGGAATCATCTTCAATTTTCGCATTTTATCAAAAACCCGTTCTCCTCTAATAAATCCTTGGGAGCTAAGGGTAAAATCAACTAGATTGAAAACATTCAACTTATCTAGATTTATGACCCATTCTCTAAACTTATCGAGATTGCCAGTGGCATATAACCCTCCCACGAACGCCCCCATTGAGCTACCAGCAATTGAGGTAATATTGTAACCCCTTGCATTCAGTTCGTCAATCACCCCAATATGCGCCAAACCCCTTGCACCACCACTTGATAGCACTAGAGCAATATCTTTCTTAGGGGTTGTTTTTGCCATTGATAGTATATGTACTAATACAATTTAATTACTTAATAACTTTAAACATGTAGTTTTTCAACTTACTACTAGTAGTCAACCCTATTCTCCTTTTTATCCCACTCGCGGAATGGCATTAACCCTTTTTCTGCTGATACCTGCAAGAAAGGTATTTTTCTTTGATCGAAAGGAAGATTTACCTCGTTGTAGATAAAGCTATCATCAAAACCGTGGTATGAAGCCATATGTCGAGATGCTGAGTAATACACTACATCCAATCTCGACCAGTAAATTGCACCTAAGCACATTGGGCAAGGTTCGCATGAAGTATAAAGAACACAGCC